>NZ_JBQILM010000021.1:0-39805 GCF_056797215.1 Evtepia sp. | reverse complement strand
ACGCTTAGTTTTGTTACCCCCCCCCGCCGAAAAACTACAAAATTTCTTCGGCGTTTTCTTACAATTTCAAATTGGCGTTGACAATGATTTGCCCTTGTTATGCTACAATGAGTCTTAAAGTAAAATATTCAAGACATTCTGGGGATGGATATAAAAATCGCCTAATGCTACAAATTAAAAAAGGATGTCGTGCTGCATCTTTTTTGTAAACACGTGACACGCGAGAGGCCTTACAGCTTCAGATGCTGTAAGGCCTCTCGATTTTTCTGCCGCATTAAAAGGGCGGACGCAACCATTTGCATGGTGCGTCCACCTTTTTTCTTACACGCAAGCCTCCTTGCGTATCGCTCAAATCCTTTGGAGCATCCCAGGGACAGGCGTTCCCCTCAGTTCAAAAAGTCCTTCAGCTTCTTGGAACGGCTGGGGTGCCGGAGCTTGCGCAGGGCCTTGGCCTCGATCTGCCGGATACGCTCCCTGGTAACATTGAACTCTTTGCCCACCTCTTCCAGGGTACGGGTGCGGCCATCCTCAATGCCGAAGCGCAGCTTCAGCACCTTTTCCTCTCTGGGGGTCAGGGTGCCCAACACCTCCACCAGCTGCTCCTTGAGCAGGGTGAAGGAGGCGGCCTCCGAGGGCTCCGAAGCGTCCTCGTCGGGGATGAAGTCCCCCAGGTGGGAATCCTCCTCCTCGCCGATGGGGGTTTCCAAGCTGACAGGCTCCTGGGCAATTTTTAAGATTTCCCGCACCTTGTCCACCGGCATGTTCATCTCCTTGGAGATTTCCTCCGGGCTGGGGTCATGGCCCAGTTCCTGAAGGAGCTGCCGGGAAACCCGGATCACCTTATTGATGGTCTCCACCATGTGGACGGGGATACGAATGGTCCGTGCCTGGTCGGCAATGGCCCGGGTGATGGCCTGGCGAATCCACCAGGTGGCATAGGTGGAGAACTTATAGCCCTTGGTATAGTCGAACTTCTCCACCGCCTTGATGAGTCCCAGGTTCCCCTCCTGGATCAGGTCCAGGAAGAGCATGCCCCGGCCTACGTAGCGCTTGGCAATGGATACCACCAGGCGCAGGTTGGCTTCTGCCAGGCTTTGCTTGGCCCGTTCCCCGGCCTTGTAGAGCTTTTCCAGCTCCTTGCGATCCTCTGGGCTGAGCTCCACGCCCTCGGCCTTCATCTCGTCCAACTGCTCCTTGGCCGCCTGACCAGCCACCATGGCCTGAGCCAAGGCCACCTCCTGGTCACTGGTGAGCAGGTCCACCTTGCCGATCTCCTTTAAGTACATCCGCACAGGGTCGTCGATGCCAAAGGCGTCCACCAGGGTGTTGGGGTCAACGATCTCCTCCTCCGGGATTTCCTCGATCTCCTCAATGGGGGGCATGGCATCGGGGTTCAGGTCGGGGAGATACTCCTCCCCAGAGGTGTCGATGCCCATATTCTCCATCACGTCATAGAGCTTGTCCATCTGTTCGGAGTCCAAGTCCATCTCTTCCAAGGCCTCCATGAGCTCGTTGGAGGTCAGGCTGCCCTTCTTCTTCCCTTTTTCCAACAGTTCGCCCAGCTTTTCCACACCAGAGACACCTGCAACGATTTTTAGCATCTCCGCTTTCCCCGCCTGGAACTGCTCCTCCGTCATGTGGAGGAATTTTTCCTTTTCCCGTTTGTTGTCCGGCGTTTTCTTCTCGCTCATGGCGTTCCATCTCCTATACTTTTCTTTTTTTGAAAGCGGTCCCGCGCAGCCAAAAGGGCCGCTTCGTCCGTCTCATTTCGCTTGGTATACTCAGCGGTGATCACCGCGCAGTAGTCGTGCATGGCCTGTTTCCCCTTTTCCAGGGCTTCCGGCTGGCGGAGAACCTCAGCCAACAGGCGGACTTCCTCCCCTTCCAATTCCCCCTCCAACATCCCCAGTTGCAGGGGCCTGCCTTGGTGCAGCCGTTCCCGGAGGACCCGGAAAATTTTTCCCAAGTGCTGGGAGGAAAACTGTTCTGGTTCCAGAGCGCCGCTCTCCGGCTCCAAGGCCGGGTCCAGCATCAGCAGGCGGAGGACGCCCTCTTCTGCCCGGGCAGAGCGGAGGTTTTCATAGCGGAGCTGCCGCTCCCTGGGCTGGGCCTGGGCCATGGGGGTCATGTCCCGGCGCAGCTGCTTCTTTTTGGCCTGACGCAGCTGTATGTCCCTGGCCTGCTGGATTTCTTGGAGCAGGGCACCTTTTCCCACGCCGGTGAGCTCCGCCACCTGCCCGGCATAGACCTCCCGTTCCACAGGGCTGTCCAGGGCGGCGAGCATCTCCGCCGCGGCCCGGGCAAACTCCGTCTTTTTCAAGGGGTCCCCCAGGTCATACTTGCTCTGTAACTGACCCAAACGGTACTCCACAAAGTTCTCCGACTGCTCCAACAGCCGGGCAAACGCGTCCCGCCCGTGGGTACGGATATACTCATCTGGGTCCTTGGCCCCGCTCACCCGCAGCACCCGAACCTTCAGCCCCGTCTTTTCCAACAGGGGGATGGCCCGGTTGGCCGCCTGCACCCCGGCCTCATCGGCGTCGTAGCAGATCACCACCTCTTTGGTGAAGCGGGAGAGAAGCTTGGCATGGTCGGCGGTGAGGGCAGTGCCCAGGCTGGCCACCGCGCAGTCAAACCCCGCCTGATGGAGGGCGATGGTGTCCATATACCCCTCTGTCAAGACGATACGCCCCAGCTTGGTGGTTTTGGCCAGGTTCAGGGCAAAGAGGTTACGGCTCTTGTTGAACACCGGGGTATCCGGGGAGTTCAGATATTTGGGCGTCCCCTCCCCCATCACCCGGCCGCCAAAGCCGATCACATCCCCCCGCAGGTCGATGATGGGGAACATCACCCGACCCCGGAAGCGGTCGTAAATGCCGCCTTTTTTGTTGCTCACCGCCAGGCCTGTGTCCAGCAGGTCCCTCTTGTCAAAGCCCTGCTCCCCCAGGGCATGGATGAGCCCGTCCCAGCTCTCTGGGGCGAAGCCCAGGCCGAAGCGGGTGAGGGTACCCTTGGAGAGGCCCCGGCGGCGGAGGTAGTCCAATCCCTCCTGCCCCACTGGGCTGTGGAGCTGGGCGTGGAAGTAACGGGCTGCCGCCTTGTTGGCCGCCAAAAGCCGTTCCCGCTTCCGGCGGTCCGCCTGGCTGGCATCCTGTTCGGGAAACTCCATCCCCGCCCGTTTGGCCAGCAGCCGCGCCGCGTCCAAAAAGGGCAGGTTCTCCACCTCCATAACAAAGGAGAGCACCCCACCGCCCTTGCCGCAGCCAAAGCAGTGGTAGAGCTGCCGGTCCTGGAGGACATGGAAGGAGGCTGTCTTTTCCCCGTGGAAGGGGCACAGCCCCCAAAAGCTCCCCCCCTTGGGGGTGAGGCTCACATAATCGGAGACCACGTCCACAATGTCGCTCCGGGCCACCAGCTCGTCCAAAAATGCGGAGGGAACCGCCACATCACCTCACCCCTTTCCCCCTGGCGCAGCTGTCACTTCACCGTCCAGGCGAAGGGGACAAACGCCTCTCTGAATTTCTCCACCGCATAGTGGTCGGTCATCCCGGCGATGTAGTCGCACACCGCCCGGTCCACCCCCTCCCGGGCACGGATATCCTGAAAGTCGTCGGGAAGCTGATCCGGGTCCTTTTGATAATAGGCAAACAAGCGGGCAATCATATCCTGGGCCTTGACCTCCTCCCCCTTGGCTACGGGGTTGTAATACACCGCCTCGAACATAAACTCCCGCAGCTGGTGCATGGCTTCCTTGCAGGCCGGGGACTGCAAAATGGCGTTTTTCCCCCGGCTCGCCCGGATCACATCCTCGGTGAGGGTGTTGATACGCCCACTGTGGTCAAAGCCCAGGGTCTGGGAGACCGCCAGGGGAATATCCAAGGGGTAGATGATCCCCCCCCGCATGGCGTCGTCGATGTCGTGGTTGATGTAGGCGATCTTGTCGGCAATGCGGATGATCTGCCCCTCCAAGGTCTCGGCGGTGTCCTCCCCTGTGTGGCAGAGAATCCCCCGGCGAACCTCATAGCACAGGTTCAGCCCGTCCCCTCCGTTTTCCAGCCGGTCCACCACCCGTAGGGACTGTTCGTTGTGGCGAAAGCCCCCCTCCATCAACATATTGAGCACCCGCTCCCCAGCATGGCCGAAGGGGGTGTGGCCCAGGTCGTGGCCCAGGGCGGCGGCCTCTGTCAAGTCCTCGTTGAGCCCCAGGCCCCGGGCAATGGTCCGGGCAATCCGGGACACCTCCAAGGTGTGGGTCAGCCGGGTGCGGTAGTGGTCCCCCTCCGGTTGGAGGAACACCTGGGTCTTATGCATCAGCCGGCGGAAGGCCTTGGAATGGATGATGCGGTCCCCGTCCCGCTGGTAGCAAGTGCGGATGGCGCAGGGCTCCACCGGCCGCCGGCGCCCCTTGGACTGCGACGCCAGGGCTGCATAAGGGGAGAGTCTCTCCACCTCCAAACGTTCCCGTTCTTCCCGCAACGTCATGGTCATCCCCTGCCTTTTCCATCTTTTTTTCTTTAGGATACGTAATATATACGCAGGCAAGCGCTTGTTCCCTGCCTGAATTTTGTTTTTTTATCCCGTTTCTCCCTCTATTTTTCCAAAGAACGGGCTTCCAGCCGGTCTTCCAGCTTTTTCGGGGCCAACTGCCCAGCGGTGAGCTCGGTGATCCGGGCGGCAAAGCCTGCAAACTCCTCCGCCGGCAGCAGAGCATGAATGCACACCTGCGCCCCGTACTCCATCTCCCCCAGCTGCCCCTGGGCCCGCTCCACCTCCTGCTTCATCCGTTCCAGGAAGTTGTAGGGACAGTCTAGGGAAACCTCTGTCCAGAGCTGTACCGGAGCCACCCCGGCCTGGGTGAGGGCGTCTTTGGCGGAGCGGGTATAGGCCCGCAGCAGCCCTCCCGTGCCCAGAAGCACCCCGCCGAAGTAACGCGTGACCACGCAGCAGACGTTCTCCACCCCTTCCCGCTGAAAGACTTCCAGCATAGGTTGTCCAGCGGTACCCTGGGGCTCCCCATCGTCGGAATAGCGGGTGATGTTCCCCTCGTGGAGGAGATAGCACCAGCAGTTGTGCCGGGCATCGTGGTATTTGGCCTTCATCTCCGCGATGCGCCCCCGGGCCTCCTCCTCGTCCTCCACCCGCCAAACGTGGCCGATGAAGCGGGAGCGTTTTTCCGTAAACTCCGTCTCGCTGTTTCGGGCCGGGACATAATACTCTGCCATGGCCGTCAATCCTCCCAAAACTCCTTGGGCCGCTGCCAGCCGCCCACAATATAGTCCTTGATCTGCCCGGCGGTCTTTTCCGAACAGACCACCGTTACGTCAATGGCCGCCCCATACTCCACCTTCTCCACCTTGGCCTCCTGGTAGAGCATGTCCAGCACCCCGCCCTTGTCATAGGGCAGGGCCAGTTGGACCCGGTGCTGTCCGCCGTCCAAGCGTTTGCCAATCATACGGAGCAGTTCAGGCAAACCCTCCCCAGTGCGGGCAGAAATGGAAACGATATCCTCCCCATGGGGGCGGATATCCCCCACATAGATGTCTGACTTGTTGAACACATCCATCCTGGGAGTGGGCTCCGCCCCCAGCTGGGCGATGAGCCCCTCCACCACCTGGGCCTGCTCCCGCCACTCCGGGTTGGAGGCGTCGATGACGTGGAGGATCAGGTCCGCGAAGGTCAACTCCTCCAAGGTGGCCTTGAAGGCCTCCACCAGATGATGGGGGAGCTTGCGGATGAAGCCCACGGTGTCGGAGATGAGCACGGTACAGGTGTCCGAAATTTCCAGCATCCGGGTGGTGGTATCCAGGGTGTCAAAGAGGCGGTTCCGGGCGGGGATTTCCGCGCCGGTGAGGGCGTTGAGCAGGGTGGATTTCCCCGCGTTGGTGTAGCCCACAATGGCCACCACCGGCACCTCGTTTTTCTCCCGCCGGTCCCGCTGCACCGCCCGGACCCGGCGCACCTCCTCCAACTCCTCGGTAAGCTTGGCGATTTTCCGGCGGATGTGCCGCCGGTCCGTCTCCAACTGGGTCTCACCGGGGCCCCGGGTCCCGATGGGGGACTTGCCCCCGGAGGCCGTCTGGCGGACCAGGTGTCCCCACATTCCCGTGAGCCGGGGCAGCAGGTATTTGTACTGGGCCAGCTCCACTTGGAGGCGGCCTTCCCGGGTCCGCGCCCGTTGGGCAAAGATGTCCAAAATCAGCCCCGCCCGGTCGATAACCTGGACGCCGATGTCCTCGGTGAGCACCCGCTGCTGGGAGGGGGAGAGCTCGTTGTCAAAGACCACCAGGTCCGCCTCCTGAGCGGCCACCAGCTCCCGGGTCTCCGCCACCTTGCCCTCGCCAATGAAGGTCCGGGCCTCCGGGGCGTCCCGCTGTTGAAGGATCATCCCCACACACTCGCCCCCTGCCGTCTCCACCAGGTCTGCCAGCTCTTCCAGGGTGGTGTCACTGGCGTTGTCCTCCCGGGGCAGGCTGTAGGCACTGAGGCCCACCAGCACGGCACGGTTTCGTTTTTCTTCCTGTCGTTCAGTCATTCCGGACCTCCTTCGTATTGCCTCGCTGTCAGGGGATGAGAACCTTGACGATCTCCCCAATGTACATACGGTGGTAGTCGTTGTCGTAATGCTCCAAAGCCTCGCTGTCCATGTGGGCGGGGTCCAGGTCGTCCCAGTAGCGCTTTTTGCACACCAGCACCAACCGAGCCTCCTGGATGTACGGTGCCTCCCCTGCCGCGCCAATGTGGAAGCCACAGGAAGCGACCTTATCCGCCTCCCGCCCACTGACGGTGCCGCAATAGCTCAACTGCTGCCGCCATGCCTCATCGAAGAAGGAGAGGGTGAAATACTCCGACGTCTCCAAAAACTCGTAGGTGTAGCGCTGGGGACGCACATAAATGGTGGCCACGTTCTTGTGCCACAGCACCCCCAGCCCACCCCAGCTGGCGGTCATGGTGTTGCAGTGCTCCGGGGTCCCGGCGGTGATGAGGGTCCATTGGTCGTCAAAAAGGGAAAATACGTTTTCTTCCAAACGCTTTGGGTCAAGTTCCTGCATAATGCTTCCTCCTTACATGCCACATACCATTAGTATATGCACACCAGCCCAACATGCACCAGGCAAAGGGGCTTTTTGTCCCGCCCGGTGGCCAAAAAGGCCCGTGCCGGTGAGCGGCACGGGCCTTAAGCCAGTTAGAAGATTTAGTTTTCCAAACCGAACTTCTTGTTGAAGCGGCTGACGCGCCCGCCAGTATCCACCATCTTCTGCTTACCGGTAAAGAAGGGGTGACACTTGGAGCAAACTTCGACGCGGATGTCCTTCTTCGTGGACCTCGTCTCAATGACGTTGCCACAAGCACAACGGATCGTGGTCAGCTCGTAGGTGGGATGGATGCCTTCCTTCATGGGTGTTCACCCCTTTCTGTCGTTAAAAAATCAACACTTCATATAAGCGCAATTCGTATGATACCACTTTTTGCAGGAAAATGCAAGGTTTTTTCACCATCATTCGCAAATTTTTTTGCCCTCCCTCACAGTATCCCCGGTTCTCCCCCCAGTTCTACCACCACATTTGGGTACAGGAAGCACAACAGGCGCGCCACCACCGGCTTCCCACTGAGGGTTTCCAGGGCGTAAGCATAGGCCGCCAGCTGCCCCCGGTAGCGCTCCCCCCGCTCCTCCGCCTGGGCGGCGCTGACCCGGTCGGTCTTGAAGTCCAACAGGACGATGCCCTCCTCCGTCTCAAACCAGCAGTCGATGACCCCTTGGAGCAAAACCTCGTCCTCCGCCGGGGCGTTGGGGTAAAACCGCTGGGCGGGAGCCAAGAGGGAGAAGGGGTATTCCCGGTGGGGGGTGGTACAGCTGCGCAGCCGTTCCCCCAACGGGGAGGCAAAAAAGCGGGCCATGGCCCCTACATCTACCCCCTGGGCCTGCTGTTGGGTTAAATAACCCTCCTTCGTCAAGCGCTCCAACTCCTCCCCCAGGGCTTTCTTAGACCCCGTCCGGTCCAGCCGAACCGCCTGCATGGCAGTGTGGAGGGCTGTGCCCCGCTGGGCTGGGGTAAGGCCCATGGTCTCCTGGGCAAAGCGGGGGCGGTAGAAGGGCTCCCCCTCCCCCTGTTCCCGGAGGAGAAAGACCCCAGGCTCCTCCCCCTGGCTGTCCACCTGGGTGGCGGTAACTTTGGCTGGGGTGGCCGCTGCCTCTTGGTAGGGGTAGCGCCAGGTAAGCACTTCCAGCAGTTCCCCAGCGGGAAGGATGGGCGCTTGGGCAGCTTCCTCCACCTGCCGGCGGCCTGCCTCCTGGGAGACCGCCCCCCTGTGGTACTGGATCCGCCAAGAGCAGCGGTATTGGCCCACAGGCAGGGGTAGGGATTCCCGTTCCGCCGCCCGGCGCAGCGCCTCCCCCTCCGGCCGGGCCAGGGCAGTGAGCAGCACCCACTGGCCCACGCTGTTACAATCCGCCAGCACCCTGGGGTCCGCCGGATAAGATACGCTCCCCGCCAGGGCCTTCAAGTCACTGGCCCCCCGTGACAGGCTGTGGGTCAAGATTAGCTTTTCCTTGGCACGGGTCATGGCCACATATAAAAGCCGCATCTCCTCCGCCAACAGCTCCTTTTTCAGGGCCAGGGCCACCCCGGTACGGGCCAGGGTGGGGAACTCCACCATGGTCTCTCGCTCCAAGCCCTTAGGCCCCAGGCCCAGTTTGGGGTGGAAGAGCACCGGCTTTTGCAGGTCTGCATAGTTGAAGCGCCGTCCCAAGCCGCAGAGGAACACCACAGGATATTCCAAGCCCTTGGAGCGGTGGATACTCAAAATCTGGACCCCCTCCGCCCCCTTGCTGCCGCCCCCCTTCTGGCGCAAGCCACCGCTGGCCTGGACCCGCTCCAAATGGAGCAGGAAGCCAAAGAGGCCCTTGTGGCCGCTGCCCTCAAAGCGCTTGGCCAGGTCGTAGAGGGCCAACAGGTTTTCCCGCCGTTTCTCTCCCCCGGGCATGGCGGAGACGATTTCCAACAGGCCTGTGCGGCGGTACAGTTCTAGGAGGAGCTTGTGGCTGCTCTGCTCCCCGGCATCAAAGCGCAGGGCTTGGAGCTGGTCCAGGAACGCAGCGCAATCCTCTGCCCCCTGCTCTGCCGCCGCTGACAGGGCGGTGTAAAAGTCCCCCTGGTTTTCCCGAATCTCTGCCAGCCGGTCCCCGCTGAAGCCCCAGGCAGGGGAACGGAGCACCGCCAGGAGGGGGATATCCTGCCGGGGATTGTTGATGATTTGCAGCCAGGAGAGGGCCACGGAGACCTCCGTGGTCTGGAAGAAGTCCCCCCCCTCCTCAGCGCTCCAAGCCACCGCCTGTTCCTCCAAGGCCAGGGTATAATAGTGCCGCACCGGGCCGGGGGAACGCAGGAGGATGGCGATGTCCTCCGCTTGGAGGGGCCGCAGGCCCCCCGCCCCATCGGAGACGGGAAAGCCACTGTTCAATAGTTCACGGATTTGCCGGGCCACGAAGCGGGCCTCCAAGTAGTGTTTGTTCTGCTTTTCCTCAGTCAGGGCGGGGTCCTCGGAGAAGTCCAGCACATGGAGCTCTGTCTCATAGCCCTCCCCTGCGGGAAAGCTCCCTGCGGGATAGAGGGCCACATCGTCGGTATAATCCATCTCCCCCAAATCCTTGGACATGATAGCCCGGAACAGATCGTTGCAGGCCTCCAACACCTCTGGCCGGGAGCGGAAGTTTTGGGCCATGGTGACGCAGCGGGCCTCCCCCTCTTTGGCCTGGGTCCAGGGGGCGAAGCGGCGGTACTTTTCCAAAAAAATGGTGGGGTCTGCCAGGCGGAAGCGGTAGATGGACTGCTTCACGTCCCCCACCATAAACAGATTCCTCCCCTCCTGGGAGAGGGCATTGAAGATGCTGTTTTGCACCTGGTTGGTGTCCTGGTACTCATCCACCATAATCTCTATATAGCGGCTGCCCCACTGCCGGGCCAGTTCGGTGGGTTCTCCCGTCTTATCCACCAGCAGACGCACCGTCAAGTGTTCCAGGTCGGAGAAGTCCAGCAGAGCCCGCCGGCGTTTTTCCGTCTCATAGGCGGCGGAAAAATCCTCTACCAAGGAGAGCAGGCCGTGCATGGCAGGCTTCATCCGTTCCATGTCCCCCAGAAGGGCGGCGCTGTGGCTGGTGAAGTTCTTTTCCAAGCCCTCCACCCAGCGCTTGCAGCGCTCCCGCAGAGCTTTGATTTCCTCCTGGGCGTCCTTGTCCTCCACATTGCGGGCACCACCCAAGCGGGGAAATTGGATCTGCACCTGGGCCGCCGCGTCCCACCCCTGCCCTGCCGCCTGGGCGAATGCCTGCAAGTCCTGGCAGGTGGCGGCCAGGCTGGGCAAATAGGCCTTTTCCAGCACCGGGTCCCCCTGGGCCAACTGGCAGGCCCGGTCCATCTGCCGCGCCCAATAGGCGGCGCTCCCTGCCGCGTCCTCTAGGAGCAGACGCCCCCATGGGGTCTGGCCTACGTCGGTGATCCCCTCCAGGTCCAGGGCGGTGCGCTGTTCCTCCAACCAGGCGATGGGGTCCGGGTAGCTCTGTATCTTGCCAAATACGTCCAAGGTAATATCCATCAGGCGGCTGTCGTCCCGACCAGCGGAGAGCAGGTCCAACAGCTGGGCAAACTCCCCCTCCGGATCAATTTCCACATAGCGCTCCTCCAACAGCTGATCCAGGGTCCGGCTCATGAGCACCTGGCTCTCCTCGTCCTCGCAGAGGGCAAAGTCCGCCGGGACATCCAAAAGGTGGCCGAATTGCCGGAGCAGGACAGTACAAAAGGCGTGGATGGTGGAGATCTGGGTCTGGTACAGCAGGGCAGTCTGCCGCCGCAGGTGGGCGTTCTCCGGCTGGTCCTGGATGGCCTGGGCCAGCTCCCGGGCAATGCGCCCCCGCAGCTCTTCCGCTGCTGCTCGGGTAAAGGTGATGATGAGGAACTCATCCACCCGGCGCCCCTCCTGGATCACCCGCTCCAACAGGCGTTCCACCAGAACCCGGGTTTTGCCAGACCCGGCGGCAGCGGAGACCAGCAGCCCACCTCCCCGGTCCCGGACTGCCGCCTCCTGTTCAGGGGTGCGCTTCACTGCCATGGCCTGTGCCTCCTTCCTCGTCCTGAGCCAGCATGGCCCAAAAATCGCTGTTCTTCACCGTGGGCAGCCACCGCCGCCGGTCCCGCCCCTCCTCAAACTGGCAGGCCTGGAAGTAGGGGCAATAGCGGCAGGCGTTGTTCTCCGGCCCCCGCCACACCGGGTCCGCGTCAATGTTACCCAAGGCGATCTCCCGGCAGATTTGGCCTAAGATACTCTGGGTGTGGGCTTTCAGCCGTCCCAGCCGTTCCGCACTCACCAGGGCGTCCCCGCTGATCTGCCCTGTCCGCTTGCTGACACGCAGGGGCAGGAAGCGGGGCTCCCCCTCCCGGTGCTCCATGGCCTCCAACACGTCCTCGTCGTCTAAAATCAGGCCTTTGCGCACCAGCTCCTTATCCACCAGCCGCCGGCGCTCCGCCTCGTCCATGTCCCGGCTCCCCGCCACCACGGCGTCCCGGGCAGGGAGGTAGAGCACCCCCGCAGGGGTGGGGACCGCGCCAAACAGCTGCGCCCCCTTCTCCTCCAAAGCGAAGAGGTACAGGAGCATTTGCAGCCCCAGGCCGTTCCATAGCTCTGTCAGGTCAAAGGACTTCCGCCCCGTCTTATAGTCCACCACCCGGAGGTAGAGGCGGCCATCCTTGGTCCAGCCGTCCACCCGATCCACAAAGCCGGAGATGCGTAGGGTGATCTCCCCCTCCCGCAGCTCCACCGGGGGCAGCTCCTGGCCGGGGCCAAAGCCCAATTCAAAACAAATGGGTTCAAAATCCGAGGCCCGCAGTTCCTCCACCACGTTCTCTACCACCAGAAGCACGTTGCGCTGCAGGCGGCGGAAGAGGTAGCGGAAGCGGGGCGTCTGTTGTTCCATGCCCCCAAGCTGGGTCATCACATAGTCCTTCACTGCCTGGCGGGTGAGCTTGCGCAGCTGTTCCTGGCTGCACTGGGCCGCCCCCCCCTCCTGCTTCACCCCTTTGAGCACATGTTCCAAGACATAGTGGATGAAGCTGCCATACTCCGGGGCGTGGAACCCCGCGCTGCGCCGCTCCTTGGCCCCCAGGCCATAGCGCAGGAAGTAGGCAAAGTGGCAGGAGCTGTACTGGTCCATCCGGGAGGCGGACATGGCCACCTTTTCCCCATAGAGCTTCCTTACCGCCCTAGGGGACAGCCGCCCCCGCTCCCAGGCCGCCGCCCGGTCCAGTTGTTGGAACAGGGTAACGCAGGCCGCCTCCTCCCGCAGTTGTTCCCGCAGGCTGGGCAGCCCTGCCGCCATGGCCCGGAGCTGGTCCGGGGAGGGGGCGGGAGTACCGTTCTGCTTTCCCTGAGGGAACAGCGCCTGCAAGCGCTCCACCAGGAAGGAAGGCCGGTATTCCCCCCCGTCGTCCCCTCCGGCAGGCCAGGTAACGTAGAGCTTTTCCCTGGGCTGGGCGCAAATGGTGTAAACAATGGTGCTCTCCCGGTCCAGCTTTTCTTCCATCCCAGGCCCCAGGTCCAGGCCGTAGTCCTCCAACAGAGCCCGGTCCCGGTCCGTCAGCAGGCCTTGGCCAGGGGCGATCAGGGGGATGGAGCCATCGTCCGCCCCTAAGAGAAAGAGCACCTTGCTCTGCCGGCCGCTGAGCCGCTGGGCATCCCCCGCCGCCACCCGGTCCAGGGAGGCAGGGATGGTCCCCACGCTGTAGCGGGAGAGCAGCAGGCGCAACAGCCGGGAAAATTCCGAGAGCTCCGCCTCCGTCTCCCCCAGGATGGCCACACACTGCTCTAGGCCCTGGCAGAAAATCTCCCAGAGCTGGCTATACTCCCGGGCCAACTCCGGCTCCCCCCGCTCCAACAGCGCCGCCGCCCGTGCCTCCAAAGCCTCTGGGGCCCGGATTTCCTCCAAGAAACGGTAGAGGGCCAACACCTGGGCGGCAACGGTCCCCCCACTGTCCTTGCGCAGCCGTTCCAAGGGTTCCACCACCCGCAGGCGTAGGGTGTTCAGCTCCGCTAATGCCTGTTCATCCTCTGGGGCAAACCTTTGGTGGTAGCCGCCAGGGTGCCGGGTCCAACCCTTGGAGGAGGTCCACTGGCTCCCTCGGAGATTCCAGGTGAGGGCATAGTTTTCCAGCTGGTCACATTCCTCCAAGCTGAGGCCAGCCAGGCCGGTCTTTAAGTAACGGAACATATCCTCATAGAGATAGCCGCCGGTGACGGTATCCAGGGCGGCAGTAATGAGGGTGAAAATGGGCTTTTGCAAAATATCTGTTTTTTCCGATTGAAACAGGGGGATATCATACTGGGCAAAGACCCCCTCAATATGCTCCCAGTACCGGTCCATGGTCCGGGCGGAGAGGGCGATGTCCCGGTAGCGCAAGGCCCCCTGACCCACCAGGCGGCGAATCTCCCCCGCCGCGAAACGGACCTCCTCCCGGGGACTGGGGAGGCTGGTGACGGTGATGCTCTCGTCCCAAGGGCCCTGGTAAGCCTCCCCTTCCCTTGCAAACAGGCTGCGTTCCAAGTAATTCAAGGGGGCAGTGCGGGGGGCGTAGGCCTGGCTAAGCCAAGTTTCCTCCACAGGACAGTTGGCTTTCTCCGCCAGACGGTGCAGCCAAGCCACTGTCCGTTGGGCAGGGGCGAACACCGCCTCCTCCCCCTCCCCGTCTCCCCAGGTGAGGCAAACAGTCACCCGCTCTGCCTGCCGGAAAAGCTGCTCCAACACCAAACCCTGCTGGGGGGTGAAGTCGGTGAAGCCGTCCAGATACACGTCCTTTCCCCGGAAAAAGGGGAACTGGCGCAGCTTATCCGCCAGGCGGGTCAGCCGGTCCCTGGGGTCCAGACGGCCCCGGCTGGTGAGGGCCTCATAGGTGCCGAAGATCAGCCCCAGGTCCCGGAGCTTGTCCCCGTCCAACCCCTCGGTGTCCGCCCCCACCTCTTCCAGCTGTGCCCCGGTAACGCAATAGCTTTTCAGCTCGTCCATGGTTGTGATGAGGCTATCCAAAAATTCCGGCCGCTGGGAGGGCATGGCATACACCGTCAAGCTCCCCTGCAGGGATTTCAGGGCAGCGTACATGGTCAGCAGCCGCCCTCCCTCGTCCAGTACCTCCTGGGCCCCGCCCCCAGCCAGGGAGAGGACCCGGTTTTCCAGGCGGGTGAAGGAGAGCACTTCCCCGTACAACCCCGCCTGGTTCCCGTTCTCCCGGCATAGGCGGCCCTCCATCTCAAAGGAGGCCTGTTCCGGCACCAGCAGGAGCTGGGGGCGGTTGACCCCCTGGGCTTTCATCTGCCGAAGAACCTGGGCAGTCTTGCCTGCCCCAGCTCGGCCTTTCAAAATATATAGCATAGCGCGTCCCCCCTGGCCTCAGCCCAACAGGCCGGAAATGCCCTCGGTCTTGAACTTCTCTTTGTAATACGTCAGCTCAGCTTGAATCAGGCCGTCGATGGCCCGCATCCCCAAAAGCTCCACCGGGGCCTGGTCATCGGTGAGGATATGGCCACCGCCTTGGTACGCCGTCAAACGCCGTTCCACCTCTTCCAGGTGGGCAGATAGGGCCTCGTCCACTACAGTCCTCCGGTGCTCCGCCAGCCAGACTTTGGGGTCCCCATCTAAAGCGGCAAAGAGCTCCCGGTTGGTGGAACCGGATACATTCACGGTGTAGACCTTTGGGAAGATACTGGCGATGGTGTCGCACAGGGCCTGGTTGATGCTCCCCTCCCCATCGGCATACATATTCAGGTTCACCACCATCACCCCGCCGGGGTTCAGGTGGTCCCGCACCAGGGAGAAAAACTCCGTGGAGGACATCTGGAAGGGGATGGTGATATCCTGGTAGGCATCCACCAGGATCACATCGTAGCGGGTATCCACCGCGTGGAGGTAGGCCCGGCCATCGTAAGTGGTCACGTCTACGGTGTCGGGCATGTCGAAATATTGGTAGGCCAAGCTGGTGATCTTCTGGTCAATCTCCACCCCCTCTACCTGGGCGGAGGGAAAGTATTTGGCGCACTGGCGGGCATAGGTCCCGGTGCCGTTGCCTAAAATCAGGATGTGGGGGGCCTCTTTTTCTTCCACTCCCGCCATCACTGGGGCAGCCAGGGCATAGTCGTAATACATCCCTGTGAGCCCGTCCTCCTTCATCATCACCGACTGGACACCAAAGAGGACGTTGGTAGAGAGGATGGTTCGATCCTTTTGCTCCTTCACCTGAAGGTAATTATACACGGACTCCCCCTCATACGTCAGGTCTTTTTCCCAAAAGGCAAAGCGGTTGCCTACGCTGCCCAAGGCGCACAAGGCAAACAGGATGACCGCCACTACACAGGCCCGGAGCTTGGCCCTGGCACTGAAAAAATACACCAGGGAAATCACCAGCAGGATGCCGGAAAAGAGCAGGAAGGTTACCGCCGTCCCCACGGTGGGGATAGTGACGAAGGTGGGCAGGAAGGTCCCCAAAATGCTGCCGATGGTGTTGCAGGCATTCAAGGTCCCCACGGTGCTGCCGCTGTCCTCCAAGCTGTCCACGGTATATTTCACCAGGGAGGGGGTGACAGTCCCCAGGAGGAAGAGGGGAAACACGAAGATCACCATGCAGGCGCAGAAAGCGGCAATGATGAGGAAATTGGTGTTCACCGTCAGCACCAGCAGGCCCGAAATGCCCAGGATGACATACTTCCCCAGCACAGGGATGGCGGCAATCCATACCGCCGCAAGGAGCAGGCGGCGGTAGAGCCGGTCCGGGTCCGGGTTTTTGTCTGCGGCACGCCCACCCCAGAGGTTGCCCAGGGCCATGGCGATCATGATAGTGCCGATGATGATGGTCCAAACGATTTGGGAAGAGCTGAAATAGGGGGCCAACAGACGGCTGGCCCCCAGCTCTACAGCCATGACAGAGACACCGGCAAAAAATTCTGTCAGGTATAAATAATATTTGTTCTTCAAAATGGGTCTTTGGTTCATGGCCTGTCCCTCCTCATTCCCTTTCCTGTCTCAGCCGGGCATACAGCTTCATATCCAATACCTCTCCGTTTTTGACCGCGTGGCTTTTCAGGACTCCCTCCAGAGAGAACCCGGCCTTTTCCAACACGCGGCAGGAAGCCCGGTTGCGGGCAAAGGGCTCGGCAAACACCTTTAAAATGTCGCTGTGCTGAAACACATAGTCCAGCGTCTGCCTCACGGCACTGGTCATGAGGCCCCGCCCCCAATAGGGCCGACCAATATAGTAGCCCAGCTCCGCTGTCCGGAAGTGGATGTTCTCCTGCCGGAACACGCCGATACTCCCCACAGCCCGGTCCTCCACCGCGATGGCAAAGGCGAAGGTCTTGTCGGGGTCCGCTGAGAGCATGGCGTTGATGTACTCCCTAGCGTCCGCCGGGGTGTAGGGATAGGGCAGACCGTCCCGCAGGTTGTCCAGAACCCCCTGGTCGTTGAGTGCTTCCGCGATGTGCGCCGCGTCCTCGATCCGCCAGGGCCGGATGGTACACTGTATATGGGTTCCCTTCATTAGCCTGTCCCTCCTTTTTTGAGAAAAAGGGGCTGTCTTAGGAGAGACAGCCCCTTTCCTTTGGCGCAATTTCATTAAGCCTTCCCGTTACTGCCCAGAACGTTGACGATCTTGTCCTTCACCAGGTCCTTTACATACTGGCGGCCCACTTTCAGGTAGCCTCTGGGGTCAAAGCCAGCGGGGTCGGCGATCAACTGCTGGCGCACTCCGGCGGTCATAGCCAGGCGCAGGTCCGAGTCGATGTTGATCTTGCACACGGCCATGCGGGCGGCCTGACGCAGCTGGTCCTCCGGCACGCCAATGGCATCCTTCAAGGCCCCGCCGTTGGCGTTGATGATGTCCACATAGCTGGGGGTTACGGAAGATGCCCCGTGGAGGACGATGGGGAAGCCCGGCAGGCGCTTGGAGACCTCCTCCAAAATGTCAAAGCGAAGCTGGGGCTTGGTGCCCGGCCTGAACTTGAAGGCCCCGTGGCTGGTGCCGATGGCAATGGCCAGGCTGTCCACCCCGGTAGCGCGGACGAATTCCTCCACTTCCTCGGGGTTGGTGTAGGAGGAATCCTCGGCGGAGACATTCACGTCGTCCTCAATCCCCGCCAGACGGCCCAGCTCCCCCTCCACTACCACGTCGTGGGCATGGGCGTACTCCACCACCTTGCGGGTGAGGGCGATGTTATCCTGGAAGCTGTGCTTGGAGCCGTCGATCATGACAGAGGTAAAGCCCCCGTCGATGCAGGCCTTACAGATTTCAAAATCCTCCCCGTGGTCCAAGTGCAGGGCCATGGGCAGGCCCGTGTCCTCTACAGCGGCCTCCACCAGCTTCATCAGGTACCCGTGCTTGGCATACTTCCGTGCCCCGGCGGAGACCTGGAGAATGATGGGAGAATTGACCTCCTTGGCTGCTTCGGTGATCCCCTGGACGATCTCCATATTATTGACATTAAAGGCACCAATGGCGTAACCGCCCTCATAGGCCCTGCGGAACATTTCCGTGGTGGTAACTAACGGCATAATAACCGCTCCTTTCCTATTTCTCATTGCTCTCATTGTATCAAAAGTTTGGGAAAAGCACAACCATAAAAACAGGCTGGGGCAGGGTGGACTGCAAAAAAGCAGTGGGCCTTTCCTTGGCCCGGATTGCACATAACATTCACTCCCTCGTTTATGCCCCCTCTGTTTTTTCTAATCGAAATAAAACAGCTCCTCAAACTTCTTATCCAGCGCGATACACAAAATCAGCGCCAGCCGTGCCGTGGGATTGAACTGCCCGGTCTCAATGGAACTGATGGTGTTGCGGGACACCCCCACCAGTTGGGCCAGTTGGGTCTGAGAGAGTCCCTTTTCCCCGCGGGCAGCTTTCAGACGGTTTCTCAAAATCAGTTTGTCATCCATATCAGCTGGTTATCCAGGTATAGATTTGACAGCTGCAAAAGATCACCGCAACAACCCCCACCGCTGCCGTGAAAATATGCTCTACCTTCCTCACCTTCACATAGCCGTAAATTTGATACACAATCGTTGGAATGCACATAGCAATCAAAAGTGCATAGGGCACCCAATTTTCTGTAAAGCCGAAAATTGCGAAGAGATTCACCGCAATCAGCATCAGCGGAACGGCCCAACGGTTTTCCTTCGCGTGTATTTTTTCTTGGAGCTGCTCCTCCCACTCGTCCTTCCCTTCTTCCCGGCTTCGTCTCAAAATCTCTTCCCGATCCATGCCAGCATCTCCTTTCCTTCTTGCCAAGTTTTCTGTGCAATCTTATGATACCACTACCAAGTATACTTGTCAAGGAGTTTCTTTCCCAATTGCAAGCACTGGAAAACTATGCTATGATAGGGACAATACAACTTTGGGAGGAATACGCTTATGGAAATTCTGAAAGGCGCCTGTATCATCGGGCAGTCCGGCGGACCCACCGCCGTCATCAACGCCAGCGCCCAGGGGGTCATTCAGACCGCCCTGGCGAATCCCAACATCACCCGTGTCTTGGGGGCCGCCCATGGCATCAAGGGCGTGCTGGCCGACAAGCTCTACGACATGGGCCAGGAGGACCCGGCAGAACTGGACCTGCTTCAATTCACCCCCTCCTCTGCCCTGGGCTCCTGCCGCTATAAGCTGGCAGACCCAGATGTGGACGACACAGATTATCAGCGCATCCTGGAAATTTTCAAAAAGTACGACGTGCGCTACTTCTTTTATAATGGCGGCAACGACTCCATGGACACCTGCAACAAGATCAGCAAATACATGCAGCGGGTAGGCTACCCCTGCAACGTAATTGGCGTGCCCAAGACCATCGACAATGACCTCTCCGGCACCGACCACTGCCCTGGCTACGCCAGCGCCGCCAAGTATATCGCCACCTCCTGTATGGAGCTCTACCAGGACGCCCGGGTCTATGACACCGGCACCATCGTGGTGGTAGAGATCATGGGCCGCCATGCCGGCTGGCTGGCAGGGGCCGCCGCCCTGGCCACCTGGGCAGGCTCCGGGCCGGACCTGGTGTATCTGCCCGAGGTGGACTTCGATATGGACCGCTTCCTGGCAGACGTGAAAAAGGTCTACGACGCCACAGGCAACTGCCTGGTAGCCGTCTCCGAGGGCATCCACTACGCCGACGGCACTTTCGTCTCCGAGGCCAAGACCTCTGCCACCGACGGCTTCGGCCACGCCCAGTTGGGCGGCCTGGCAGCCATGTTGTCAGAGACCATCAAGCAAAAAATGGGTGTGAAGGTCCGAGGCATCGAGCTCTCCCTGCTCCAACGCTGCGGCTCCCATTTGGCCTCCAAAACCGACATGGACGAGGCCTACCTGGCAGGCAAAGCCGCCGTGGAGGCCGCCGTCTCCGGCACCACCGACCACATGGTGGCCCTGGACTGCCGCCGGGACAGCAGCGGCTACCACTGCGAAACCAAGCTTGTCCCCCTGTCCCAGGCCGCCAATACCGAGCAGAAGGTGCCCCTGGCGTGGATCAACCAGGCGGGCAACGGGGTGGAACAGGCGTTCATCGACTACGCCCTCCCCCTCATCCAAGGGGAGCCCCAGCGGCCTGTGGAACATGCCCTGCCCCGGTTTTCCAAACTGAAAAAGGTCCTGGCCTCTGGGGAGGTCTAATCTCAGGAACAGGAGGTGCCCCATGATAAAGCGGTACTTTGTGCCCTGCCTTGTCCTGTTGTTGCTGGCCGCATTCCTGGCCGCCTGCGGCCCGGCGTCAACCCAGAGCCCTCCCCTCAACCAAAAACGTGAGGTCAGCCAGGAGGACATCGCCTTGGCCAAGCAGCTCCTGGCAGACAAGAAGCTGGAAGCAACGGACCGGCTGGTGGCAGCCGTGGCAAACGACATGCGGCGCTTAGAAAACAGCTTCTGGCGGGAGGCCGTGGCCATTGAGGAGGTCCAGGCCTTTGACATCCTCTACTCCATCACCTATGATGTCCCTGGCGTCAAGGACTTGATCCGGGTCACCGAGGACGGCAGCGGGCCGATCAACGTCACCGTAATCAACGGAGAGATCAAGGATGTCTGGGTTTATCGTTCCAGTGGACAGATTGTCTTTAATGGACAGTCTATGTGGACCCGCTCCAAGGATACCACAGCCGGACATACTACCATACAACCCGCCCCGGACAGTCTGTCTCCCCAGACCCCAGCCCACACCTCCGATTCCCAATCCATCGTTTCTGACCCCAAGGGCCTGGCGGTTCAGAGCGTCCCCCTGCCCAAGCCGCCGGGGGAACTGACCCTCTCCTCCCTGTGCAATGCCCTGGCAGTCAGCGTAACGGACAGCTTGGAGGCGGCGGGCTGCTCCGCCTCTGGGATGGACTGTGCAGCGGCTGTGGGTGCTGCCCTGGCAGAGAAGCAAGCCCTGGCCTCTGGGGTGCTGTCCGGCTGCAAGACGGCAGAGGGGCCGTCCTACAAGCTGTATCAGTATTACGAAAAAGAGGCCCCCCAGGACATATTCTACTGCGTTGAAACCTATCAAAACAGTGCTTTTTCTGGTGACCACTTTGTTTGGGAGCTTCTGGAACACAGGCCATAAGCCATTCTCTATACCCCCTCACTGATAGACAAACGCCCCGGCAGGCTCATACCTGCCGGGGCGTTTATGTTTACAGGCCAGATCAAAGGAACAGCTCGTTGTCTTTCCGCACAGAACAGACTTTCTTCATGGCAAGCGCCGCTGTGGCCACCAGGGCACCGTTTACCTTCCTGGCTGACTGGGGGCAATTCACCACACAACGCATGCAGGAGATACAGCGCTTACCGTCCGTTTGCTTCAACAATTCCTTGCTGATCGCTTGGGCCGGGCATGTTTCGGCACAGAGGCCACATTGGGTACATTGGTTGCTCCCCTTCGGCACCAAGCCCACATTGCCCATCTTTTTATATGGGCGGTTCCCTGGAAGAGACAGGCCCACCGGGTCCCCCGACCTGCTCAGCTTCTCTCCAATCTCCCGGGCAAATCCATTCAGCACCTTCCGATCCTCCTGGTCGGGACGGCCACTGGCGTACTGGTGCATGATGGAGTGCTCCGCAATCGCCGCAACGGCAGCAATGGGCTGGAAGCCCGCCTGACAGGCCAGGTCATGCAGCTCCACCAGAGTGTCCTCATAGGCCCGGTTGCCGTATACACAGACGAGGATACAACGGCTTTCATTGCCCTGTACCTTTGCCAGCCTTTGGGCCGCAAGGGCCGGGACCCTCCCGCCAAAGGAGGGCACCGCAATCACCGCCACCTCATCTGCCAAAACGGTAAGTGCATCCATATCCAGGCTTGGCGCTGTCAAGTCAATCCTGCGGCTGGGTGCCCCCCATGTCTGTATCAAGCCTTCTGTTACTTTTTGGGTTCCTCCGGTGGGACTGAACACAATTTCTACAATATCCATACCTCTCCTCCTGTCGTATTAAAAATTACATCAATTATAGCAAACAACTGATGTCATGTCAATATTTACACCACATCCCACCTATGGTAAACTGAGAGGCAAGGAGGATTTGTTATGCATATCAGCGCCAAGTGTTCCATTGCCATCCATTGTCTCATCTTCGTTTATGAGTACGGGGAGCGTCAAAAAGTGACCAGTGACCTGCTGTCCCGATCCACCGGCAGCAATCCCGTCACCATACGGACTATTTTAAGCGCACTGAAAAAAGCGGGCATCCTCGCAGTGCGCCCTGGGACAGGAGGTGCAACTCTTCTCCGTCCCCCGGAAGAGATTACACTATACCAAATTTGCCAGGCAGTGGAACCGGGTTTCACTGCCAAATGTATTGGTGTTCATCCCATGCCATCTCAAATCTGTCCGGTGGGGAGAACCATTCATAGCGTTCTGGATCGTTCCTATCAAAAGGTTCTGAATGACCTATGTGAAAGTCTACGCTCTGTTACTCTGAAACAGATTCTCAACAACTACCATACCGCTCTCAATCCCTTATGATATTCTCTCCCCTTCCCTCACATACTAAGAAAAAAGGAGGGCATCCCTATGAACCACTTACGAGGGCAAAGCAGCCCCTATCTGCTCCAACACGCAGATAACCCCATCGACTGGTACCCCTGGTGCCCCGAGGCCTTTGCCCGGGCCAAGGCGGAGGACAAGCCCATCTTCCTGAGCATCGGGTACAGCAGCTGCCACTGGTGCCATGTGATGGCGAAGGAATCCTTTCAGGACAACACCATCGCGGCACTGCTCAATGAGAGCTTTCTCTCCATCAAAGTGGACCGGGAGGAGCGGCCAGACATCGACAGCATCTACATGGCCGTCTGCCAAGCCTTCACCGGCGGGGGCGGCTGGCCTACCACAGTCTTTCTCACCCCAGAGCAAAAGCCTTTTTTCGCCGGAACCTATTTCCCCAAAGAGGGACGGCCTGGACAGCTGGGGTTAGACCAGCTTCTGGTGGCCGTCCGGGATGCCTGGGCCCACGACCGGGAGGGGTTGTTGGCCCCAGCGGAACAGGTGACCGCCCTTTTACAGCGCACCGCTCCGCCGCCCAATGGGGACACCACCGGGGAGGACATCCTCTCCGCTGCCCTGGCAGACTGGAAACGCAGCTACGACCCCCAGTTCGGCGGCTTTGGCCGTGCCCCCAAGTTTCCCATGGGCCACAGCCTCCTTGTGCTCCTCTCCCTCTATGAGAAAACCCAGGACCAGGAGGCCCTAGCCATGGCGGAGCATACCCTAGAACAGCTGTTCCGCGGGGGCATCTTCGACCATGTGGGGGGCGGCTTCTCCCGCTACTCCACCGACCGGCAGTTCCTCGTCCCCCACTTTGAAAAAATGCTCTATGACAATGCCCTGCTGATGTTGGCCTACTGCAAAGCATACGCTCTCACCCAAAAAGAGCTCTACCGGGAGGTGGCCCTCCGCGTGGCAGCCTATGTGCGTAAGGAGCTGCGCTTGCCCTCTAGGGGCTTCGCCGCTTCCCAGGATGCCGACGGCCCCAGGGGAGAGGGGAGCTTTTATGTTTTCCATCCCCAGGAGATTCTACAGGTCCTGGGGCCCCAAGACGGGGAGGCCTTCTGCCAGCGCTACCACATCACCCAGCAGGGGAATTTCCACGGTGCCAGCATCCCCAACCTGTTGGGAGGCCAACTGCCCCCAGACCGCCTGCCCCAGAGCTTGGACAAGCTCTACGACTACCGCCTCACCAGGGAACAGCTGAGCCGGGACGACAAGCTCCTCACCAGCTGGAACGGCCTGATGATCGCCGCCATGGCCTGGCTCTACCGCATCACAGGGGATGGCATCTACCTCCAAACAGCGGAGCAGGCCTGGCGCTGCCTAGATCAAAACAACCGCTCTGGGAGCCTCCTCCTAGCCTCTAGCCGGGCGGGCGTGAAAGGAGCCCAGGGATTCCTAGAGGACTACGCCAACGCCGCCTTTGGCCTGCTGGCCCTCTATGAGGCCACCGGCCAGGCCTTCTATCTGAACCAGGCCAAGGCGCTGTGCCAGACGGTGTCCGCCTCTTTCGCCGACACAGCCCAGGGCGGCTTTTTCCTCACCGCCAAGGACAGCGAACCCCTGCTCATCCGCCCCAAAGAGGTGGCGGACGGGGCCCTGCCCAGCGGCAACAATATGATGGCATACGTGCTCCAACGCCTGGCCCAGCTCACCGGGGAGCCCGCCTGGCAGCAGGCGGCAGAACAACAGCTGCGCTTCCTGGCCCCCTACGCCGCCCAGGCCCCCACAGCCTTCCCCCTCTACCTCTGGGCTAAGCTCACCCAGCAGTACCCCCCAGCGGAGATCACCCTGGTACTAGGACCAGGAGAACAGCCCCCAGCCCATCCCTGGCCCTTCCCTCTGGATGCCATGGTGCGTATCCTGCCCCACCCTGTGGAGGGGTTCGGGTTGGTGGACGGAAAAACCAGCTACTATGTCTGCGAACACAATACCTGCCGTCCGGGACAGGTGTTCCCCAGCACGCAAGCATAAAAAACGCAGGCTTAACAAAGCCTGCAAACAATCTGTATCAGTGATCCCCCAACAGAACAGCTGCCGCAGGCTATAACGCCTGCGGCAGTCCTTGTTTTAACCGCTTTTCCGCGGGATCAGCAGCATCTGTCCCGGATAGAGCTCCCCAGAGGTCAGCCCCGTGGCCTCCATAATGGCCCCGTCGCTGCTGCGGTAGGCCTTGGCTACATCCCAAAGGCTCTCCCCATTCCGGACGGCCCGCAGCACCACCGAGGGCTGGTCTGCCGCTTCCTCCCAGGGGTCCCCCAGGGTGACGCGGCTGATGGCCTCTGTGTTCCCCTTTTCCAGGAGCATCCAGTAAAAGGCCAGGGGGAAGGAGACCTCCACCCCCTCCTCGGTGAGCACCGCCGTGGGCTCTCGGAGCAGTTCGGAGCGGTAGAGGCAGCTCATGGCCCCGCCCTCTGGAATCCGATGGGCCACGGTGATGGTTTTCTTTACCCCGGCAGGGCCCTCCCCGGTCTCATAAAGCACCATCAGCTCTGCCTGCTGCTTGAGGGCCAAGTCCTTCCCCTCCTGTCCCTGGTCCAGGCGGCCCAGGCGGACCTGTACGTCCAAAATCCCCGTGGCCTCCTCTTGGAGGGGCAGGACTTCCCGCAAGGTCTCCTGGGCCTGGTCCTGCTGCACCAGGCGGAGGGTGGGGAGCACGCTCCGCTCCGCCTCCAATTCATACCCTGTGCTGTACAGGTCCGTAAGCACCGGCACCTCCACCTGCTCCCGGAGCACCGCCTGGGCTTGGAGGGCCAGGTCCACCTGGAAGGAGCGGCGCTCCCCCTCCACCAGGGCGCACTTCACGTCACTGAAGAAGAGTTCCAGAGCGCAGAGGCTGTCCTCACTGCTCTCCCCCACCTCCATAATCTGGGAATATGGCAGGTGGAAGTCTGCGGTGAACACCCCGCCCTCCTCGTCCTTACACAGGAGCTTCAGCACGGCCTCTCCCTTAAACACCAGCTTGCTGCCGATGACCTTGGCCTCGGAGCAGCCGCATTCCGTTCGGGTGCGCAAGAGCTCCACGGCGTCTGGACGTCCGGCGGGGAGGGTGAGCACATCACTGTAAGTAAAATCCTTCTCTTGGGCGCAGACTGTCACCAAGCTCTGTAGGGTGCCAGGGCGCTGGCGGACGCCGTAGCCCTCCGCCTCCTCCACAAAGCTGGCGGGGCTGAGCACTTGGGGAGAGAATACCTCCAACTCCAAGCAGCAGCCCACCCGCACCAGAACCTTCCTTGGGTTGAGCAGGTGTACATCGGTGGAAAGCACCCTGGGGGTCACCCGGAGCATCGAGCGCCGAGTGATGCAAGACAGCTCCGGCGACGCGGAGAAGGGCAGCGTCACCTCCATAGCCTGCAAGCCCCCCTCCCCTTCCGGGCGGTAGAGGATGGTGGTTTTCAATAGGCCTGAAAACTCCGCTTTCCCCTCCTGGGGCTCCTTCCTCTGCAGCAGCAGGCGGGTTTCCCCGTCCACCACCTGGAAGATATCCGGGCGGGCATCGGGGACGATCATCTCCGCCGTCTCCTCCTGCTCAATGGTAGTGCGGCAGGCGGTCTCCCAACACTGCACAGTCTCTTGTTTCAGCTCCAATTCCATACCTGTGACCATTCCTTTCTCGTGGCGGTTTCTATGGTAGTTCGCTGCATCTACCAAAGACTATGCCCACCAACGAGAAACTATGCTACTTCATGCCGAAAAGTTTTTTCAATAAGCCGGCCAGCGCCTTGGGCGCATTCACCACCACCATCTTCACTGCACTCGCCTCCCTTCCCTGGGCAAAAAAACGCCTATCTGTTCTCAGTTTATGCCAGAGACAGATAGGCGTTACAATATCCTTCTTTTTACCAGGGTTTCCGTGCCTTGCTCAGCTCATACAGGCGGACATAGCTGCGGTGGCGGCTGGGGGATATCCTCCCCTGCGCCAAGGCCTCCAAGAGGCTGCACCCTTTTTCCTTCACGTGGGCACAGTCCTGAAAGAAACAGCCATCCAGGTAGGGGCGGAACTCTCGAAACGTCCCCGCGAGCGTCCCCGGCTCCCCCAGCTCGCTGCCCTCGGCGTCGAAGGCGGAGAAGCCCGGCGTATCTGCCACCAGCCCCCCCGCCAGGGGGAAGAGCTCCACATGGCGGGTGGTGTGCCGGCCACGGCCCAGTTTGGTGCTGATCTCCCCGGTGGCCAAGCCGAAGTCCGGCTCCAAAGCGTTCAGGATGCTGGACTTCCCCACCCCGGAGTTGCCGGTAAACGCGGAAATCTTCCCAGCGATGAGGCCCCGGAGCTCTTCGATCCCCAGGCCCGTAGCCGCGCTGACCCTCAGGGTCGGGATACCCGCCGCCTCATAGACCTGCACCAGCTCCTCCGGCGCGGCCAAATCCCACTTGTTGAAGCAGAGGATGGGCGTACAGCCCTTGGCCTCCGCCAGGGAGAGGATGCGGTCCGCCAAAAAGGGGTCCGTCACCGGGATGGCCCCGGAGGCAATCACCACCAGCTGGTCGATGTTGGCCACGGCGGGACGCTGGAAGGCATTGCGCCGGGGAAGGATGGCGTCCAGGGCCCCGGAGCCGTCATCCTGGGGGGTGAACTGCACCCGGTCCCCCACCAGGGGGGACTGCTTCTGGTGGCGCAGCTTCCCCCTGGCCCGGCAGGTCACGAGGGCCTCGCCGCTCTGGACGTAATAAAAACCGCTGAGGGCTTTGAGGACGATGCCCTCTTGTTGTATCTTGCGTTCCATCACTCTTGTGACACCAGTGCGCCATCCACATAGACACAGATTTCCTGGCCTTCGGTGTAGCTCACAGGGCGCTTCAGTTCACCGGCAGAGGTGTTCACGGTTTCCTTATAGACCTCAGCCCCGCCTACGGTGATGCGTACCTCCACGGTCTCCTTATCCTCAGGCAACGGCACGGTGATCTCCTTCTCCTTGGTCACTGGCTCCTGGGGTGGTTTGGGGCCTAAGCTGACATGGAGCGTAACGGCGGTCCCCTTGTTTACCTCCTTGCCAATGGCGACACTCTGGTAAACCACCTGTCCCTTGGGTTTGTCACTATCCACATTGCGGACACTGCCAACGGAGAGTCCCAACTCCGCCAGCATAGCCTCCGCCCGATCAATGCTCACCCCTGTCAGCTGGGGGACCACCACAGGCTTGGGGCCTGTACTGACCACCAGATGGACCGTATCCCCTGGCATGAGCTTGGTCCCTTGGTCCGGTTTGAAGGAGATAACCCGGCCTTTCTCCACGTCGTCGCTGGGCTGATACTCCGTGTTGCCGTCCAGTTCCAGGCCAAGCTGCCGAATATCCCTGGTCGCGTCCACCTCCTGGTAGTTGGTGACGTCGATCATCACAATGGGCTCTGGCTCCTGCTTCCCAGTGCTCACCACCACACGGATGATGGAACCCTTTTGCGCCATATTTCCGGGTCCGCCCACCGGGTCCTGGGAAATGATCTTCCCCGCCTCAATCTCTTCGCTGCTCTGCTGCCCTTCCAGAACAATCTTGAAGTTTCCCATAAGCTCCTCGTTGGCCAGGACATCATTGTACACCTGACCCACCAAGTTGGGTACTTCCAGCTCCTCCGCCCGATTGAACAGGCCGCTGAAGAACGCCAGCCACAGGAACAGGGCCACACCCACCAGGCAGACTACGATCACGATGGGGACCACCAGCCGTCGCCGGCCATCGTCCTCCTCGTCCTCCTCATACTCGCTCTCCTGCACCCGCCGTCTGGGTTGGGCGGGACGGGTACGCACCCGTTGACGGGCCAGCTCCCCGGTGTCCCCCAGCTTCTTGGTGGAATCATCCGGCACAGGCTGAACCCCGTGGAAGCTCTGTAGGTCATAACGGAACACCACCCGTGGGTTTTTCCGGAACTCCTCCAGGTCCATGAGCATGGCCTCGGCGTTGAGATAGCGTTGGTCGATACGGGAGGCCATGGCCTTCATGGTGATCTCCTCCAGGCCCACGGGAATCTCTGGGTCGATCTCTGTGGGGGAGAGGGGGGTGGCATTGATGTGTTGGAGGGCCACTGCCACGGGGGTGTCCCCGTCGAAGGGCAGGCGGCCGGTGAGCATCTCATAGAGAACCACCCCGGCGGAGTAGATATCTGCCCTGGCGTCGATATGGCTGCCACGGGCCTGCTCCGGGGAAATATAGTGGACAGAGCCCAAAGCCTCCTGGGTCATGGTCTTTTGGGCGGCGGTCATAATGCGGGCGATGCCGAAGTCGGCCACCTTCACTGTGCCGTCCCGGAGGACCATGATGTTCTGGGGCTTGATGTCCCGGTGAATGATCCCCCGGCTATGGGCGTGGCCCAGGGCCCGGACGATCTGGGTGATGAAGTAGAGGGATTCCTTCCAGTTGATGACCCCCTCCTTCTTCTCCATATACTGCTTGAGGGTGATGCCCTCAATGAGCTCCATAACGATATAGTCGATCTCATCGCCCCGGCTGATGTCATACACCGCCACGATGTTGGGGTGGGAGAGCATGGCGACGGCCTGGGCCTCGTCATGGAAGCGGCGGCGAAACTCCGCGTCGGCAGCCAACTCCCGTTTGAGTATCTTGATGGCCACAAAGCGTTTCAGCCGGTGACAGTAAGCCCGGTAGACCACCGCCATCCCGCCCACGCCAATGGTTTCGAGGATTTCATATCGGTTGTCGAGCATTTTACCGATGTATTGATCCATGGTAACACACTCCTTTACACTTCAGCGAGAACGATGGTCACATTATCTGGTGCGCCGCAGCGCAGGGTCCGGTCCAAAAGACGGGTACAAATCTCCTGGGGTGTACCGCCCTTCTGGTACTCCTCAAAGATCTCCTGGTCCGTGACCTCATTCACCAGCCCATCGGAACATAGGAGGATGGCCTCCCCCTCCTCCACGCTCTCCCGGAACAGGTCGGTTTCCACCATCCGGGCGGTGCCCAGGGCACGGGTAATCAGGTTCTTTTGGGGATGATGCCGGGCCTCCTCCTCCGTCAGATCCCCCCGCTGGACCATTTCCTCCACGATGGAGTGGTCCCGGGTGATCCGGCGGATGCCCTCAGAACTGAGGTGATAGCAGCGGCTGTCCCCCACGTTCACCACCCACAGGTTCTTGCCCCGCAGGAGCAGCCCCACCAGGGTGGTGCCCATGCCGGCGTATTCCGGCTCCTCCTGGGCCAGTTCAAACACAGCCTGGTTGGCCTCCTCCACGGCCTGGACCAGCACGTCCCCCTCCTTTTGAAAGAAGCGGGGCTTCCCGGCGGCCAACAGGTGGTCCCGAAAGTGCTCCACGGCCATGGTGCTGGCAATGTCGCCAGCTCGCGCACCTCCCATGCCGTCGCACACCACGCCCCAGGTGCTCCCAGCCTCTGTGGTGTCATAGGCATAGGAGTCCTGGTTCTCTTTCCGGACGATTCCCTTGTCCGTCAGTCCCCATATCGAAACCATACTCGGTTCCTCTCCTTTCATATCTGCATCGCCTTCCTGCGCAGTTGGCCGCAGGAGGCATCTATATCACTGCCCAAGCGCCGCCGCACGGTGGCGTTCACCCCCCGTTCCAAAAGCTGTTTTTGGAAGGCAGATACCCGGCGGCTGGGCCGCAAAGGGCTCTCCGCCACGTCGTTGAGGGGGATCAGGTTCACATGGGCGCCGCTCCCCGCCAGCTGCTGCCCCAATAGCTTTGCGTGGCGGGGGGTATCGTTGACCCCGTCGATGAGGGCATATTCGTAAGAAATCCGCCGCCCGGTTTGTTCAAAATAGGCCTGGCAGGCCTCCAACAGCGCCGCCACGGGGTAAGCCCGGTTCACGGGCATCAGGGCACTGCGGGTCTCATCGTCCGGCGCGTGGAGGGACACCGACAAGGTCAGCTGCAAGCCCTCCTGGGCCAAGCGCTGGATGCCTGGGATCAGGCCGCAGGTGGACAGGGAGATGTGCCGCATCCCAATGTTGATCCCCTCCGGGTGGTTCACCAGGGTCAAAAAGCGCCGGACATTGTCGTAATTGTCCAAAGGCTCCCCGATTCCCATGAGGACGATGTTGGAAATGGGCTGTCCGGAATCCTTTTGGGTGAATACCACCTGGTCCAGCAGTTCCCCCGCCGTCAGGTCCCGCACCCGGCCCCCCACTGTGGAGGCACAGAAGCTACAGCCCATGGCGCAGCCCACTTGGGAGGAGATGCACACGGAATTGCCGTGGTGATAGCCCATCAAAACCGTTTCGATACAGTTCCCGTCGGACAGCCGCCAGAGATATTTTATGGTCCCGTCCTGTTTTGAGACCTGTTTTCTTTCTATCACCGGGGCAGAAACCCCACCATTGGCGGCAATCCGCTCCCGGAACGCCTTGGGCAGGTCCGTCATCTCCTCCAAAGAGGCAGCGCCCCGGTGGAACCACTGGAAGAGCTGTTTGCCCCGAAAGGCAGGCTGTCCCTGTTCCTTACACCAGGTGGAGAGCTCCTGGGGCGTCATGGATTTCAAATCCGTCATCTCACCGCCCCCTCCTTTTGGAGCCTGCACAGGTAAAAGCCGTCGGTCCCCAGGCGCTGGGGCCAGAGGGTGGTCTCTCCCGCCGTCACCTCTCCCATCGGTCCGGGGAGGGGGAATCCCACCCGACGAAACTCCGGGTGCGCGGAGAGAAAGCGGGCCGTGACAGCCTCGTTCTCTTCCTCACGCAGGGTACAGGTGGAGTAGATCAGCGTCCCCCCAGGGCAGAGGTAACGGGACACGTTTTCTAAAATGTCGTATTGGAGCTCCGGCAGGTCCGCCCAATCCTGAGGGTCCTTGTACCGAATCTCCGGTTTTTTCTGCAAGACACCTAGGCCAGAGCAGGGCACATCTGCCAGGACGGCGTCGAAGCTGCCCTCCCACGCCGGCCGGAACATCCGCCCGTCCACCGTCTGGGCGGTAACGGAGTGTATGCCCAATCTCTGGACCCCCGCCTCAATGAGGGCTTTCTTGTGGGGATGGATGTCACAGGCTATGACCTCCCCCTCATCCTCCATGTCAATGGCCGCGGCAAAGGATTTGCCCCCGGGGGCAGCGCAGGCGTCCAAAACGCGCATTCCCGGCCGGAGCCGGGCGGCCAGGACGGTGAGCCGCGCGGCAGGGTCCTGGACGTAAAACTGTCCGTCCAGATATGCCTGGCGGTGGCTCAGGTCCCCCGTTCCCGTCAAAAGCAGGCAGTCTGGCATCCAGGGGTGGGGCGTTACGGAGACGCCCTCCGCCTCCAAAGCGGCGGCGGTTTCCTCCGCCGTGGTGCGGCAGGTATTCACCTGCACCGCCACGGGAGGCTCCCCATTGTCCCAGCGCAGCAGGGCTTCCAACTCCTCCTCCGGGAGACGTTGGGCCAAAGCCTCCACCAGCCACTTGGGGTGGCTGTAGAGCAGGGACAGGTATTCCAGGGGAGCGCTGCGGTCTAAGGTGGGCAGATTGTCCAAGTGTCGGGCCAGATTGCGAAGGATGCCGTTGGCCATCCCTGCGGCCCGGGGATTCTTGCAATGTCGTTTCACCAGCTCCACCGACTGACTGACGGCGGCTCTGGTGGGTATCTTGTTCAGGAAAAGCATCTGATACAGGCCAATACGCAGGGCACAGCGCAGCTTGCTCTCCATCTTTTTCAGCTTCATGGTAGAGTAGTGCTGGAGATAGTGGTCTAGCAACAGTTGGTTTTGCAGGACCCCAAAGCACAGTTGGGTGGCCAGGGCAGCATCCCGCCGGTCCAGGCCCTTGTCCCGGATGAGCTTTTGCAGTTGTCCACTGCTCCAAGCCCCCCGGCGCTCCATGGCTGTGAGTGTCAATAAAGCCGCCTCTCTCGCCGGCATGGTCCGCCCCTCCTTTCCCTCAATACGTTTACCCCACTGGGATGGGATGGCCCCGGAGGTAGTCGGCGCTCTTCATCCGTTTGCCGCCGTCTGCCTGGAGCTCGTTGATCTGTAAGACCGTCCCATCTCCACAGGCGATGGTCAGGCCGTGCTTGTCCGCAGTGAGCACTGTCCCCGGGGCCTTCCCGGTGGACTGCTCCGCCACTGTGGTGGAAAATATTTTGCAGCGCACCCCGTTGAGCTCCGCCACCGCCGCCGGCCAGGGGATCAGACCCCGAACCTGGTCGTGAAGGGCCCGCGCTGGGCGCTTCCAGTCCATGGGGGACAGAGCCCGGCTGAGCATGGGGGCCAAGGTCACCTGGCTCTCCTCCTGGGGGGTACGCTGGGCGGTCCCCTGGGCCAGGGCATCCACCGTCTCCGTGAGCAGTGCCGCGCCCATCTGAGCCAGGCGGTCGTGGAGGGTCTCCACGGTCTCGTCTGGGTGGATGGGGGTAGCCTGCTGGGCGATGATATCCCCGGCGTCTAAGGCCAGGGCCATATGCATGATGGTCACGCCAGTCTCTGTGTCCCCGTTCAAAATAGCCCAGTTGATGGGAGCCGCCCCCCGGTACTTGGGCAGCAGGGAGGAGTGAACGTTGATGCAGCCCAGAGGGGGCGCGTCTAATATTTCCTGGGGCAGAATGCGCCCATAAGCCGCCACCACAATGAGCTCCGGCCCAAGGCCCTGGATCAATTCCAGGGCGCTGCCGTCCCGGAGCTTGGTGGGCTGGTACACAGGGATGTCGCGGGCTAAAGCGCACTGCTTCACTGGCGGTGCTTGGAGCTTCATCCCCCGGTTTTTGGGCTTATCCGGCTGGGTGAACACCCCCACCACAGTATGGCCTGCCGCCAGGAGTCCCTCCAAAGATGGCACCGCAAAGTCTGGGGTGCCCATAAATAGGATTTTCAATATACTCACCTCCCGGCCTCTTGCCCAGCGGGGATCACGATCCCTGCTGCTCCATGATCTTCTCCACCTCTTCCTCGGTGAGGAGGGGGCCGTCCACCTTTTCGTAGTACATGTGGCCGTCCAGATGTTCAAGCTCATGGCAGAAGCAACGGGCGGTCATACCGCTGCGGTGGTACTCTACAAAATTCCCCTGGCGGTCCTGGGCTTTCACCGTGACCTCCATGGGACGATTCACCACGCCATACATACCGCTGAAGCTCAGGCAGCCTTCAAAGCCCTCCTGCTCCCCGGACTGGCTGACAATCTCTGGATTCACCAGCTCAATATAGCTCTCATCCTCGTCCATCACGATGCAGACCCGGCGGAGGATGCCCACTTGGGGGGCCGCCAGGCCAAGGCCACCGGCGTTTTTCAGGGTCTCGGTCAAATCGCTGAGCAGGGCTGCCAGCTTGTTGTCAAATTTGGTCACGGGATGGCACACCTTGTGCAATGCTGGGTCGTCCTTTTGAAGAATCTGTCTATTCATGTCTGCTCGTTCCTTCCTTGCTGTCAATTTTCAAGTCACATGTTATTTCTATAATAATGTGGACATCCCCATAGGTCAGTCCATCGGGTTTACGTCGATAAACAGGGAGAGGCCGCGGTTCACCTGGTCCTGCTGGGCCAGGCGCAGGAGCTGGGCCAGGGTTGCCCGGGCATCCTTGTCGTTTTGGCACTTGACCATAAGGCAGTAGCGGTAGCGGTTGTTCACCTTGAGCACCCCTGCTGGGGCGGGGCCCAACACCTCGGTCTCCCTCCCCTGCTGCCGCCGCTGCTGGGCCCAGGGCTCTAAGCTCCGGCGGAGCACAGCGCACAGGCGCAGGACCTGGCTCTCCTCCCCGCCGGAAGCGGTGATGCGGAAGAGGTCCGTGAAGGGGGGAAAGCGGAGCAGGGCTCGCATCTGCTGTTCTCCCTGGTAAAAGCTGTCATAGTCCTGGCGGGCAGCCAAGGCGATGACGTCGTTGTCTGGCGTCCAGGTCTGGATCACTGCCCGTCCGGGCTTCTCTCCCCGCCCTGCCCGACCCACCACTTGGGTCAGCAGGGAAAAGGTCCGCTCCGCGGAACGGTAGTTGTCGCTGTACAGTGACAGGTCCGCATCCACCACCCCCACCAGGGTCACGTTGGGGAAATCCAGACCCTTGGCCACCATCTGGGTCCCTAGAAGAATGGGGATGTTTTTCTTGCGAAAGCGATCCAACAACACCTCGTGGGACTGGGTGGCAGAGACGGTGTCCGCGTCCATGCGCATGAGTTCCGTGTCTGGGTAAAGGCTGTGTAACTCCTCTTGGAGCTTTTGGGTCCCCATCCCTACGAACGCATAGCGTCCGCTGCACTGGGGACATATCTGGGGCAGGGGCTGGGAGTAGCCACAGTAGTGGCACATCAGCCGGCCATTGGCGCTGTGGTAGGTCAGATGGACGGAACAGCGGGGACAGCTTGGGGCCTCCCCGCACTGCCCACACACCGCCATGCGGCTGTTGCCCCGGCGGTTCAAAAATAGGATACTCTGTTCTCCCCGGCGCAAATTCTCCTCCAACTCCTCCCGGAGAAGTTGCGAGAGCCCCATGTTCCCCTGGCGCAGCTCTTGTTTCATGTCTGCCAAGAGCACTGTGGGGAGCTGGTGGGCATTGAAGCGCTGGGGGAGTGTAAAGAGACGATACTGCCCCTCCTGGGCGGCGTAACGGCTTTCCACCGCCGGGGTGGCAGAGCCTAGCAGCAGCAGGGCCTTATGCTGGGTGCAGCGGAGCTTGGCCACCTCCCGGGCATGGTAGCGCACCATGCTCTCGGACTGGTAACTGCTCTCCTGCTCCTCATCCAGAACGATAAGGCCGATGTCCGCCAAGGGGGCGAACACAGCGGAGCGGGTGCCGATAACCACCTGGGCCTTTCCGTCCCGGATGCGCTTCCACTCATCGTACCGGGCCCCAGTGGGCAGGCAGCTATGGAGCACAGCCACCTTCCGTCCAAAATGGGCGATGAACAGCCGCAGCAGGCTGGGGGTCAAACCGATCTCCGGCACAAGCACCATGGCCCCCCGTCCTGCCTCCAACACCTGCTGGATCAGATGGAGGTACACTTGGGTCTTGCCGCTGCCGGTGACACCGTAGAGCAGGGCCGCCTTGGGGGCACCCTCCGCCAGCAGGGCAGATAACCCCTGATAGGCCGCCTGTTGGGCCTCGTTGAGGGGGGAGAGGGGTTGGAGCTCCCCCACCTCTGGCAATTCATAGCGGAACGCCTCTCGCTCCTCTAAGGTCAAAATGCCGCTTTTTTCCAAACTTTTGATGGTCTGCATAGACGCGCCGGTGAAGTAGCACAGCTCCTTCACACTGGCACTGCCTATGCCACAGAGCAGCTCCGTCACCTGGCAGCGCATGGGGGCGGAGCGCCGGCGGGGCTCCACCAGGGCCATGGCGTCGGCGGGCTCCATGGCCAGCACCGCCACCTTCTCCGTCTTGTCCCCTACCTTCCGCTTGGCCTGGGCCTGGCGCAGCACCAGCCCCGCCTGTACCAAACGGCCCAGCACCCGGCGGGGTTCCGTCATTTGAGGCAGGGCGGCGATCTGGGCCAGCTCCGCCTGGCCACCGCAGGCGTAGAGCAATTCTATCACCTGCCGGCCCTTGGGGTCCTGGGCCACCGCCTGCTCCACCGCCTCCCGGTCCAAGCCGGGAGCCAGGGCACAAACCTCTTTTAGCCCATACCAAAGCCCCGTGGGCAGCATGACCATGGCCGCAGCGTAGACGGTACAGAAAAACCGCTCCCGCATCCACAGCGCCAGGCGCAGGCCTTCGCCGTTGAGCACTGGCTGCTGGTCCAACAGGACTGAAATGACCTTCAACTTCTCCCCGTCCTCCCCCTGAGACAGGGAGAGGACCAAACCCTCGCTGGGCCGGTTCCCACGGCCAAAGGGGGCCAGCACCCGCATACCAGGGGCCAAACGGCCCTCCAACTCCGTGGGAACCCGGTAGGTATAGGGGCGGTCGATGGCAAAGGTGGCGGCGGACAGGGCAAGTTTTGCAGTCAGCATAGCGTTTCCGGTCTTTCTATCCCGCCCTCAAAGGGGGTCATTCCTCACTGTCGTCTTCCTCGTATTCCTCAACAAGTTCCAGCTCCGCCTCCTGGATGGGCTCCTCTGGCTCCGAGGGCTCCCCTGCGGCGATCTCCTGGATGGCGATGCTGACAGGCTTATCCTCTAGCATGATATCCTCCCGTTCTGCCTGGGAGGCGATCTTCCTGGCTCGGGCCGCCACCACGTTCACCAGCTGATACCGGCTGGGCACCTTTTCCAACAGTTCATTCATGGCAGGATACAGCATCATAACGCATTACACTCCTTCAATTTCATGGATCCGTCTTTCCTTCCGGCAGCCCTGGGCGGTGAGGATGGCTAAGACCTCCTGGGCCGCATGGTCCACCGTGTCGTTGACCACGATGTAGTCGTAATTCTTGATCTCCTTGGCCTCCCGGCGGGCGGTTTCCAGACGCTTTTGGATTTTCTCCTCGCTGTCCGTCCCCCGGCCCCGAAGGCGCTGGGCCAGTTCTTCAAAGGAAGGGGGAACAATGAACACAGAAGCCGCGTCTGGCAGCCGTTCCCGGACCTTGGCGGCCCCCTGGACCTCAATGTCCAGGAGAACGTCCACGCCCTGTTCCAATTTCTCCCGGATGACGGTCATGGAGGTGCCGTAGTAGTTGCCCACGTATTCCGCATACTCCAAGAATTCTCCCCGTTCAATCCGTGCTTGAAACTCCTCCCGGCTGATGAAGGTATAATTTACCCCATCCACCTCCCCCGGCCTGGGGGCCCGGGTGGTGCAGGAAACAGAAAAGTACAGTTCCGGCCGTTGTTCCAGCACCTGGGCAATGATTGTGCTTTTTCCTACCCCGGAGGACCCGGAGAGCACCAGCAGTGTTCCTTTGTTCATTCTTCTTCCTCCCCCGCTTCTTCCTCTCGTCCGTTCAGCCGCCCCGCCACGGTCTCTGGTTGGAGGGCTGAGAGGATGAGGTGGTCGCTGTCTGTAATCAGTACCGCCCGTGTCCGCCGTCCATAGGTAGCGTCGATGAGGATGCCCCGGTCCCGGGCCTCCTGCACCATACGCTTGATAGGGGCGGACTCCGGGCTGACAATGGCGATGAGCCGTCCGGCGGAGACCATGTTGCCAAAGCCGATATTGATGAGCTTCATCGCCCTTCCTCCTATTCGATGTTCTGCACCTGCTCCCGGATCTTCTCGATCTCCCCCTTGAGCTCCACCACCACCCGGGCCAGGGCCACGTCGCTGCACTTGGACCCGATGGTGTTGGCCTCCCGGTTGAACTCTTGGATGAGGAAATCCAGCTTCCGGCCGATGGCTCCGCCCTGGCTGAGCATCTCCTCCAACTGGGAGAGATGGCTGCGCAGGCGGACGGTCTCCTCATCCACAGAGACCTTGTCGGCAAAGATGGCCGCCTCGGTCAAAATCCGGCTCTCGTCCAGTTGGGTATTGCCCAAAACCTCCTCCATGCGTTGGAGAAGCTTTTGGCGGTATTCCGCCACGGTCTCCGGGGAACGGGCCTCCACCTGCCCCACCAGGGCGGCAATGTTAGCGGCCTTGGCGCGCAGGTCGGCACAGAGCTTCTCCCCCTCCCGGGTACGCATGGCGTTGAAGCCCTCCAAAGCCTGGGACAGCACTTCCTTGATATCCTCCGCGATCAGGTCCGTGTCTGCCTCCTCCTTTTCCACCAACAGCACATCAGGGAAACGGGAGAGGAGGGAGACAGAGAGGTCGTCTTTTAGGCTGTAGGTCTGGGCCAATTCCTTCAATGCCGCGTAGTAGCCGTCGGCCACCGGGCGGTTGACCTTGACGTTGATCTGGTCAGCGGCGGAGCTATCGATGCTCACAAACACATCCAGCTTGCCCCGGCCTACATTCTTTTGCACCAGGGCCTTGATGCCCTCCTCGGCAAAGACATAGAGCCGCGGAATCTTCACGGCGCAGTCCAGATAACGATTGTTCACGGCACGCACTTCCACCGTGATGCTGCGCCCGTGGAGCACAGCCTCCCCCCGGCCGTAGCCGGTCATGCTTCGGATCACGGAAACCACCTCATTTTTTCTCTTTCGTTTTCATCCAGGCTCAGTTGGTGCAGGAGTTGCACAGGCAGTTCAGGCAGCACATGGTGGTGCAGAGGGTGGCCATATCGTTGCCGGCATAGGCCCCCCGGTTCATCTGCATCCCCATATTGTTCATGGCCTGGCGGTACTCGATGTTGCCGGGGTCCATATTACAGGCCGTCATAAAGTTCTGCCGGGCGTCATCCAACCACCCCCGGCGGTAAGAGACCACCCCCATCAGGTAGTACCACTCCGCAGAGTTGGTGCGGGAAGTTCGCAGGATACGCTCCGCCTCCATGATATTGCCCTGGTTGAGGAGCTGGCGGACCTGGGCAAAGGCTGGGCTGCCGCTGCTGTAGTGGGCGCCCCCCGTCCCGCCGGGGTTGCCATAGTTCCCAGAGGCCTGGTAGCCCCCCTGGGTACGCATCTTCACGATGGCGTCGTAGGCCTCGTTGATCTCTTTCATCTTGGCCTCTGCCAGATCGGCCAGGGGATTGTTGTTGTAGTTGTCTGGGTGATATTTTTTCACCAATTCCCGATAGGCCCGCTTGATCTCTTCATCACTGGCAGAGGCATTGACACCCAATACGGTATAGGGATCGTTCATAGGGATCGTCTCCTTATTCTTCCTGCGCCCCAGACGTGCCGGGGGGCAGGGAATTCAGTCTCTTTTTCTGTCTCATCCATCTCTTTCTATCTTTCCATTGGCCTGTAAACACGGCCTCCTCCACCACAGGCAGGCCTGTGTGGAGGATATGCCCCAACAAGCTCTCCCACACGCCCCAGTCCAGCAGGGCGTAGGCTGTGTTGGCCAGTCCCAAGGAGGCATGCATGGTCTCCCGAAGGGCCTGCTGCTCCTCCTCCGCCTGGGGGCCATAACGGGCCAGAAGGGGATTGTAATTCCCCTGGGACCGATCCTCCTCTAGGTCGTCGAAGGCATCCGCTAAGTAGACCCACCGTCCCACGTGGTATAGGATCTGGCCAATCCCGCTGCGGCGGGCGGCAGGCTCCGTGTCCGTAGCCGCCCCCTGCAAAATCCGGGCAAAGGTATCCGCTGGACGGTCCAGCGAGGGGATGTTCTCCGCCTCCAACTGGTGCAGCTCTTCCAGGCAGCCCCGAACCAGGCCATCAAATTCCCGCCGGTAGGCCGCAGCCTTCCGGTAATGCCGGCCCAGAGCCAGGCAGGCCAGCCGGCTGCCCAGGCGTTCCCAGAGACCGCCATCCCGTAAGCTGTCCTGAAGCTTCCACCAGGTCAAGATCACGCTGGCGTCCGCTGCCGCCTCTAGGGCTGGGTCTGCCTGCCAGCAAGGCTTTTTTGTCCAGGGCTTGGCTGGGCAGGCATGGCAGGGAAACTCCCCCGCCTCCTCCGGCTGGGCCAAAAGGAGAGCGAGAAAGACGAAATCATAGTTCAAAATCAGGCGGGCACTCCACCCAAAGCGCTTCCCCAGGGTGCGGCACAGGCCACAGTAGACCCCTTCATAGCGCTGGGCATCCTCCGGGCTGAGCACCGCGGGCAGGGCCTTTACGTACCCGAACATGCCCGCTTGACCTCCACAATATGGAAGCGCAGCCCGTTGACCTTTTTCATGTGCCGGTCCCAGAGGACGGCCAGGAGAATCCCCAACACAAAGCCCAGGGCCCCGATGAGTAGCTGCGCCCCCTCCCCGCCCAGGGAAGCGGCAGCGGCGATGCAGTAAAACACCAGGAGCAACGCCAGGGGCAGGAGGTAGACAATGGCCGCCGTCTTGAAAAACGCGGCGTTTTCACTGCGCAGCTTCACCAGGTCACCGGGGCCTGCCTGGGCGTCGTTGTAGGCAGTGACCACATTTTGGGTCCGGGTCATCATCTTCTCGCAGCCAGCGCATTCCGAACAGCTATGGGCGGCACCGCAGGCGGTCTCCCGCTCCAC
>NZ_JBQILM010000020.1:0-40063 GCF_056797215.1 Evtepia sp. | reverse complement strand
GGTGACCTGATCGCCAACATTGCCATGGCCTTTACCGCCGCCTCCGCCTACTCCTTTATGGTGTTCAACCTGCTGTGCGCCCCCTGCTTCGCCGCTATGGGTGCCATCAAGCGGGAAATGAACAACGCCAAGTGGACCTGGGCCGCTATCGGATATATGTGCGGTTTCGCCTATGTGGCCGCGCTGATCGTCTACCAGTTGGGTGGCCTGCTCACCGGCACGGTTACCTTCGGGGTGTGGACGGTGGTTGCCTTGGCTGCTTTGGCCGCAATCATCTATCTCCTGGTCCGCAAGGGCTATCAGGGTGAGGACCGCTCCCGTCAGTTGAGATCTGTGGCCGCTGCCGCAAGATAACCAACGGGGAAAGGAGGGACTGGTCTTGGGAAATATCATCGTGATCGCTGCACTGACTGCTGTTGTGGTTTTGGCTGTCCGCTCCCTGCGGAAGTCCCACAAGTCCAGTGGAGACTGCAACGGCGACTGCGGGAACTGCCGCAGCTGTCACTAAAACTTCAAATTTTATAAGACATGGTGAGGAGGCATGGGCAGTAGAATCTGCTCATGCCTCCCCCCATTAGGGAGGAACAATTCTATGGCAGAATTACGGGAAGCCCATCTTCGCTATTTGCTAGCGATCTACGAGCTGGGCAAAAGTAATCCAGATGTGGGGACGCAGGCCGTGGCAAAGGCTCTGAACTGCTCAAAAGCCTCTGTCACAAAAATGATGGCAACTCTGATGGATATGAATCTTCTGGTGCGGGAGCGGTACGGGAAAATTTACCTGACAGATACCGGTTTCCTGCTGGCAAAGGATATGCTCCGGTGTGTCGAGCTCATCCGTGAACGGCTTCCGGCAATGGGGTTTGGTTTGACCGAGAAAGAGACACAGGACTTTATACGCACGATGGTGGTGAATCTGCCGGAGCATTGCCGGAGGCGGCTGGCTAGCAACACGTGACTGTGGAATAAGGGAGAGTCGATCCATGTCCAAGGAAGCTTACGAGAAGAAAGGGCTTGACAAAATACAGGTTCCCTGTTATCATAGCATTGTTATATAACGATGTTATCACCAGGGGGCAGATGTATGGAAGAACACAGCGAAACCTTAGTGCGTATCCGTCAGGCAGCCATGGATGAGTTTTTAGAAAAGGGTTTTGCGGATGCCTCCCTGCGGCAGATCGTGAAGAACGCTGGAGTGACTACCGGGGCCTTTTATGGATACTACTCCAGCAAGGAGGCCCTGTTCACCGCTTTGGTAGAGCCTCACGCGGCGGCGGTGATGGGGATGTTCATGCGGGCGCAGACCGCGTTCTTGGAGCTGCCGGAGGCGGAACAGCCCAGCCATGTAGGAGTGGAATCCAGTGCTTGCGTAAAGGAAATGCTGGAGTATGTATACCAGCATCTTGAGCCGTTCAGGCTGTTGATCTGTAAGGCCCAGGGCACCAGCTACGAAAACTTTATCCATAACATGGTAGAGATCGAAGTGGAAGCCACCCAACGGTTTATGGAAGTCCTCCGCAGGCAGGGGAGGGAGATACCGGTCCTGGACGACCAGCTCTGCCACATCATCGCCAGCGGAATGTTCCATGGCATCTTTGAGGTCGTGGTTCATGATATGCCCTATGCCCGGGCAAAGCACTATGTCCAGCAGCTCCAGGAGTTTTTCCTTGCTGGCTGGCACAGTATGATGGGGGTCTAAGACCCCTTTCATTTTAGATGTGAGTTAGCTAGAGCTAACTATTGGGGTCGGATATAAGAGGGCGGCCGCGGCGCTTTCTGTATCATATATCATCTACTTGCAAGGAGGCCATTATCATGACACAAAGCACAGATACCCGCGCAAAGCTGCTGACGGCTCCGCCGTTTCAACTCATGCTCTCTCTGAGCATTCCGGCCATCATTGGGATGGTAGTCGTTGGCCTATACAACTTTATGGACCGGGTTTTCGTTGGGCAGCTTATCAACGAGGTTGCGATGGGGGCAGTTTCCGTTTCCTATCCCTTTACGCTAATTAACACGGGCGTGTCCACGCTGATCGGCGTTGGCTCAGCCTCAGTCCTGTCCCGCGCCATTGGCAAAAAGGACCAAAATACTGTTGACATGATTATGGGTAATCTGATTGCCATGAATCTGCTCCTGGGAGCAGTTATCACGGTTCTCGGCATGATTTTCACTCGACAGCTTTTATCTTTGAGCGGTGCGGAGGGCGAAATCTTGAACCATGCGGAACGTTATTTACATATCATTTTCGTCGGTTCTCTGTTTGTCAACTTCGCGCAATCTGCAAATATGATTATGCGCGGAGAGGGCATCTTGAAAAAGGCCATGTTGATTACCGGAACCGGCGCAGTTTTGAACATCATTCTTGACCCGATTATGATTACGGTAATGAGTACCCAGAACAAGGGAATTGAGGGGGCAGCCTACGCCACCGTTACCTCACAAATTGTAACCGCTGCAATTACGCTGTGGTATTTTCTGACGAAAAGCAAGGTTGTCCGTATTCACAGGATACGGCTGGAAACCTCTCTGTTTTCTGAAATTTTAGGCGTCGGCTTCTCCGCTATGCTTATGCAGGTCATGACGATGGTCCAACAGACGACCCTGTATCATGTTGCGGCCAGGCACGGCGGCGACACATGGCAGATCATTTTGGGTGCGGCGTTGAGCATCCAGTCCTTTACGATGATTCCTCTGTGGGGAGCTGGTCAGGGATTCCAGCCTGCCGCCGGAACGAACTATGGAGCAAAGCAGTATGACCGTGTAAAACAAATTACAAGGGCATTTATGATGGGTGTTACTGTTCTCAGTTTGATTTTCTATATCCCGATGCAGCTTGCACCCAAGACCATCCTCTCCTGGTTCATCAAGGACGCAGAAATTGCCGGCCAGGGCGTGACGGACTTCCTCATCCTGTTCAGTACTTACATTGTGCTTGGCTTTGTCCTGTTGGTTATTACCCTAATGCAGTCCCTTGGAAAAGCGACCAAGGCGAGTGTGTTGGTTTTAATGCGTCAGATCATTCTGTTTCTTCCGCTCACTATTCTCCTGCCACAGATTGGCGGCCTAGGTGTGCACGGCGTGTTCCTCGCCCCGGCTGTGACAGATTTGACCATTTTCGTTCTGGCAATCGTGATGCTAACCGGAGAATTTCGAGGCTTGTCCCGGCTGGCAACGAAGAAAAAACTTGAGGAGGGATTCAATTGAAGAAAAACAGTAATCTCCGGGAGCTGATGGGCCACGCCGGGAGACACAGGTATTTGACCTACGTATCCCTGCTGTTGTCCGCCGTCAGCGCAGTGCTGGCATTGTTCCCCTTTGTGTTTCTGTTCCAAATCATCAAAGAGGCCATTGCGGTTGCACCCAATTTTACACAAGGGACTCAGGTTATCCATAACGGCTGGATGGCCGTGCTGTTCGCTATTTTGTCTATCCTTGTCTATGTTTGCGCGCTGATGAGTTCCCACCTGTCGGCGTTCCGCATTGCCGGAAATATCCGCAAGGCTTTGATGGCCCATATTGCAGAGCTTCCCCTGGGCTTCATCGGCGAGATGGGCAGCGGAAAGATCCGCCGCATCGTCAACGACAGCAGCGCCGCCACCGAGACCTATCTGGCCCACCAGCTCCCCGACATGTCAGCGGCGATCACTACGCCTGTCTGCATGGTCGTCATGCTGTTCCTGATCGACTGGCGGTTTGGCCTTGTCAGCCTCCTGCCCATCGTCCTGGGCTTCGCCGCCATGTTCAAAATGACTGGCCCACAGATGGCAAAGGACATCAAGGAGTACCAAAACGCCCTGGCGGATATGAACAACGAGGCGGTGGAGTATGTACGGGGCGTTCCCGTAGTCAAGACCTTCGGCCAGACCGTCCACTCCTTTGTGCGGTTCAAGGCTACCATCGGCAACTACTACAAATACTGCATCTCTTACTGCAAAAAATGCCGTCTGCCTATGTTGACATATACGGTGTGCATCAACAGCGCCTTTGCGTTTTTGATTGTGCTGGCCCTGATCCTGACCGGCGATAGGCCGGTGGCCCAGCCGGTACTGCTGAACTTCATCTTTTATGTGATTTTTACCCCCATCATCGCCACCGCCATGTCCAAGGTCATGTATATGAGCGAAAATGGGATGATTGTGGCCGACGCACTGTCCCGTATCCACTCCATTCTGGATGCGGAGCCTCTGCCCGAACCTCGCAGCGGTATAATCCCAACAAACAATGACATCACGCTGGAAAACGTGACGTTCCGCTACACGGGAGGCACAACGGACGCACTCCATGACGTGACTATCCGGGTGGGCGCTGGGGAGACTGTGGCCCTGGTAGGCCCCTCCGGCGGCGGTAAGACCACTGTGGCCGGCTTGATCTCCCGGTTTTGGGATGTGGGCGGCGGAGCCATTCAGATCGGCGGCATCCATGTAAAGGATATACCCAAGGATACGCTGATGGACACCGTGGCCTATGTATTCCAGGACAGCCGCTTGCTGAAAGCCTCCATCCTGGAAAATGTACGTCTGGCAAGGCCCCACGCCTCCCGGCAGGAGGTGGAGCGGGTACTCCATGAGGCCCAGTGCGATGACATCATTGCCAAGCTGCCCCAGGGCATCGACACAGTGATTGGTACGAAAGGCGTGTATCTCTCCGGGGGCGAACAGCAGCGCATTGCCATCGCCCGTGTCATGCTGAAGGACGCCCCCATCCTCATTTTGGACGAGGCCACCGCTTTTGCGGACCCGGAAAATGAGGTTCTGGTGCAGCGGGCTTTTGAAAAACTCTCTGAGGGCAAGACCGTCATGATGATCGCCCACCGGCTGACCACCATCCGAAATGCCGACCGCATCTTTGTACTGCGGGAGGGCCATGTGGAGGAGAGCGGGACCCACGATACCCTTGTGGCGCAGGGCGGCCTCTACGCCAAGATGTGGCAGGATTATCAGACCTCTGTAAGCTGGAAGGTAGGTGCTGCAAAATGATTGATAAGCTGATGAAACGCTTTGCCCTCTCTAAAGAAGGGGCGAAAGGGCTGGTACGGGCCGTTGCTGCCTGTACCGTGGCCGACCTGGTACTGATGTTTCCCGTGGGACTGCTCTATCTGCTGGTCAGCGATTTCCTGAACAATGATCAGCCCAGCTATGGGCTTTATGCCCTCGGCATCGCGGCGGCGCTGGTTTTGATCTGGCTGTCCGAGTTCTGGAAGTACAATGCCACCTACTTCTCCACCTACCGGGAATCCGGGGTCTGCCGCATCTGGCTGGCGGAGAAGCTGCGGCGGCTTCCCCTCTCCTTCTTCGGAAAGAAGGACCTGGCCGATTTGACCAACACCATCATGGGAGATGTGCAGGTCACAGAGCAGATGTTCTCCCACTACGTCCCGCAATTTTACGGCTCCATCCTCTCCACCTGCTTGGTAGCCGTCAGTCTGCTGTTCTACGACTGGCAGATGGCCCTCGCCGCCCTGTGGGTGCTGCCGGTGGCGCTGCTGCTGGTCAGCCTGTCCAAGAAAACGCAGAATTATTTTTCCCGCCGCCAGAATAATGCCCTGGTCGCTGTGGCAGACGGTGTGCAGGAGTGCCTGGAGACGCTCCGTGATTTGAAAAGCAGCAAGGCGGAACGGGAATACCTGGATGGGTTGGGAAAGAAGATCGATGCGCTGGAGGTGCGGCATATCAAGAGTGAATTGGGCGTGGCCATGTTCGTGGTTCCGGCACAGATGATTTTGAAGCTGGGCATCGCCACGGTGGCCCTGGTGGGGAGTATGCGCCTGATGAGCGGGGAGCTTTCTCTTGTGACCTTCTTCCTGTTCCTGCTGGTGGTCTCCCGCATCTATGAGCCGATGAACTTCTCCCTGCAAAATCTGGCGGCAATGAACTCCCTGCAAATCAATATTGACCGCATGAACGAGATCAACGAAACCCCGTCTCAGGGCGGTGAAACGGCTTTTTCCCCCAAGGGCTATGACATCACCTTTGACCATGTGGGCTTCGCCTATAACAGCGGCGAGACGGTGCTGAAGGATGTGTCCTTCACCGCCAAGCAGGGCGAGGTCACGGCCCTGATCGGCCCCTCCGGGGGCGGCAAGTCCACCGCCGCAAAGCTGGCGGCTCGGTTTTGGGATATAGACCGGGGCCGGATCACAGTGGGTGGCGTGGATGTGAGCAAGGTAGACCCGGAAAGGCTCCTGACTGCTTACTCCATCGTGTTCCAGGATGTGACGCTGTTCAACAACACGGTCATGGAGAATATCCGCATTGGCCGGAAGGACGCCACGGATGCGGAGGTTATGCAGGCGGCGAAAGAGGCCATGTGCGAGGAGTTTATCGCCAAGCTGCCCCAGGGGTATCAGACCATGATTGGGGAAAACGGCTCCACCCTCTCCGGGGGAGAACGGCAGCGTATCTCTATTGCCCGTGCTCTTTTGAAGGATGCCCCCATCATTCTGCTGGACGAGGCCACCGCCTCTCTGGACGCGGAGAATGAGACGGAGATTCAGCAGGCCATCTCCCGGCTGGTGGAGCGAAAGACTGTGCTGATCATCGCCCACCGCATGAGGACGGTGGAAAACGCCAATAAAATCGTGGTGCTGTCCGGGGGTACGGTGGCCGAGACGGGGACCCCGGCGGAGCTGATGGAACGGAACGGGGCCTTTGCCCGGATGGTCAAGCTGCAAACGGAAAGCCAGAATTGGATGCTGGCATGATGCAAAAAACAGCGATTCAGCAGATACGAGCATAACATATTTTTTGCATTATATCCTGTCACTCAAATTCGATTATGCTCTCCCCATTCGCACATTCCATCCAAAATAGGCATCAAGGATTTTCCCCGCTCCGTTAAACTGTATTCGACTTTAGGGGGAATTTGAGGATATTCCTCCCTGTGTACCAGCTTGTCAGCTTCTAATTCTTTCAGCGTGGAACTCAGCGTCTTATAGGAAATTTCCCCAATATATTTTTTCATTTCGTTAAACCGCACGACCTTAAATTCCATCAAGGTATAAAGGATTGTCATTTTGTATTTGCCGTTGATTAAAGACAGGGTATAGCTGAAACCCGTATCGTTAAGACATGATTTTGAAATGCAGCGTTCGACCATAGCGCACTTTCCTCTGGGTAAGTATCGCACTTATATGTGCGTACTTGATTTTAGTTTTATTCTTACTACAATAATACTATCAGATGTGGGGAAAGTCAAGCCCACAAAATCAGGAGGTATTTTGCATGAGCAAAAAAATAGTTGTTATTACTGGTAGTCCTCGCAGGAAGGGCAACAGCTTTGCCATGACGGAGGCTTTCATCCAGGCGGCGGAGGCGAAAGGCCATATTGTTACCCGATTTGATGCCGCGCTGAAAAATGTGGGCGGCTGTCGGGCTTGCGAAACCTGCTTTAAGACTGGAAAAGCCTGCTCCTTTGACGACGACTTCAACACAATTGCCCCCGCTATCCTGGCGGCCGACGCGGTGGTTTTCTCCATGCCCGTCTACTGGTATTCCATCCCCGCACAGATCAAGGGCGTCATTGACCGCCTGTTCTCTTTTGTGGTGGGCGGCAAGGATATTGCGGGCAAGGAGTGTGCTGTGATCGCCTGCTGTGAGGAAGATGATATGTCCGTCTTTGACGGTGTGCGTGTCCCCATAGAACGCTCTGCCGCACTGATGAAGTGGAAGCTGGCGGGGGAGGTTCTGGTGCCGGGTGTGCTGAACGCCGGTGATATTGCTAAGACAGACGGCTGTAAACAGGCGGCGGTTCTGGCAGAGAAGTTTTAAGGGGGAAAAACACCATACCCAAGAAAATTGTCATGCGCAATGGCAGTCCCCACAGAAAAGGAAGCACCTCCGCACAGGGAATCGTAGCTCCCCCTTGTCAAGGGTAGCCCAAGCCGTCCCGGCGGGATTTTCCCGGCGGGGGATTGTACCTCTTTCTATTTTATGCTATACTGCATATGATTCTAAGACGTTTCAAACTATGCCGCAAGGCGCCATAAGATAAAGAGAGGGTATCCCGATGAAGAACACCTATGAAAGCCCCCTGGCCTCCCGTTACGCCAGCCCGGAAATGCTCTATATTTTCTCCCCGGACAAGAAGTTCACCACCTGGCACCGTCTGTGGATTGCCCTGGCCCGGGCGGAGATGGAGCTGGGCCTGCCCATCACCCAGGGGCAGATTGACGAGTTGGAGCGGGAGCAGGGCAACATCGATTACGAGCTGGCCGCCCAGAAGGAGAAGGAATTGCGCCACGATGTCATGGCCCATATCCACGCCTACGGGGCCAAGTGCCCCAATGCCATGCCCATCATCCACCTGGGGGCCACCAGCTGCTATGTGGGGGATAACACCGACGTCATCCTCATGGGGGAGGCCTTGGCGCTGATCCGGGACAAGCTGGTGCGTATCCTGAGCGCCCTGGCTCGCTTTGCCAACGAGTATAAGTCCCTTCCCACCCTGGGCTACACCCACTACCAGGCCGCCCAGATGGTCACAGTGGGCAAGCGGGCCACCCTGTGGATGAACGAGCTGCTCATGGACCTGGAAGAGGTGGAATTCCGCCTGGACAACCTGAAGCTCCTGGGCTGCAAGGGCACCACCGGCACCCAGGCCAGCTTCCTGGAGCTCTTCGGCGGGGACCAGGAGAAGGTGCGGGAACTGGACCGGAAGATCGCCGCGGAGATGGGCTATGACCAGGTCCAGCCTGTGTCCGGCCAGACCTACACCCGAAAGGTGGACTCCGCCATCCTCTCCACCCTCTCTGGTATTGCCCAGTCTGCCCACAAATTTGCCACGGACCTGCGGCTGCTGTGCCACATGAAGGAGATTGAGGAGCCCTTCGAGGCCAACCAGGTGGGTTCCTCTGCCATGCCCTACAAGCGCAACCCCATGCGCAGTGAGCGCATCTGCGCCCTGGCTCGCTATGTGATTGCCGACGCCATCAACCCCGCCATGACCACCTCCCTTCAGTGGTTCGAGCGGACCTTGGACGACTCCGCCAACAAGCGCATCTCCGTGGCGGAAGCGTTCCTGGCAGTGGATGCCATCCTAAACCTCTATGAGAACGTCTCCGCCAACCTGGTGGTCCATCCCAAGGTCATAGAGAAGCACATCATGGAGGAGCTGCCCTTTATGGCCACAGAGAACATCCTCATGGACGCCGTGAAGCGGGGCGGTAACCGCCAGGAGCTTCATGAGCGCATCCGCACCCACTCCCTGGCCGCCGGAAGCCGGGTGAAGGATGAGGGGAAGGACAACGACCTGCTGGAACGCATTGCTGCCGACCCGGCCTTCGGCCTCTCCGCCGAGGAAGTCCGCCGGCACCTGGACCCTGCCGACTACATCGGCTGCTGCCCAGAGCAGGTGGAACGCTTCCTGAAGGACTGCGTCCAGCCCATGCTGGACAAATACCCCGACGCCCTGAAGGGAATGGGGACAGAAATCAAGGTATAATGCGACGGCAGGGCGGCCCTTTTCCTGTCGGGGATAGATAGAGAGGTGGGGCCCATGGCCTGGCTGGTGGTTTTGGAAAAAATGGTAGTCCTAGTGGCGCTGATCCTGGTGGGTGTTCTCAGCGCCAAGGCAGGCTGGGTAGACGGGCGGTTTAGCCAAATGCTCAGCCGCCTGGTGATGAATCTGTTCATCGTCTGTACCATTCTGAACTCTGTGGTAAACGTGGAGCCCATCTTCACTGGGGGCGAACTGGGAACCGCCATGCTGGTGGCCTTTGTCCCCTTCCTGATAGGGGGTGTTGTGGGGTTCCTTGTGACCCACTGTGTGGGCCTCCGGGGCCAAGCCCGCAATGTGGCCTGGCTGTGTGTGCTCTTTATGAACAACGTCTTTGTGGGTTTCCCCCTGGTGGAGGCGATCTTTGGCCCGGAAGCGGTGTTCTGTGCCTCCCTGACCAACATCCCCTTCAACCTCATCCTCTACACCCTGGGGGTGAGCCTGCTCCACCAGCAGGAGGATAAGAAGGGGAAGCTCAACCTCCGGGAGATTTTCAGTGTCCCCCTTCTGGCCACCCTGGCCGCCATTGTGATCTTCCTGGCCCAAATTCCCATGCCGGCCATGGCGGCGGATTTCCTGTCCACCATGGGCGGGGCTACGGTATCCCTGTCCATGCTCATCATCGGCATCTCCCTGAGCACCATGCCCATCCGGGAGGCCCTACTAGACTGGCGGGCCTATGTGGTGAGCCTGGCCCGGCTGATCCTCTGCCCGGTGCTGACCGTGCTGCTCATGGGCTTTCTGCTGCCAGAGGGCTCCATTACCCTGGGGACCTACACCATCATCAGTGCCTGCCCCAGCGGGGCCATGATCGCGATCCTATGCGTGCGTTTCCAAACCGACGACCGCCTGGCCTCCAAGATTATCTTCCTGAGCACCGTGCTCAGCGCCATTACCCTGCCGCTGATGACCTACTTTTTGCTGTAATTGGGACGGAAAGGACTGTGTGCGATGCAGACGATTGTGATTGTATTAGACCCCACCAAGCTGGACAATCCCGACCTGGACCTACGCTATCTGGTGCCGGACCGGGTAGAAGCGGTGACCCAAGGGGCCATTGCGGACAACGGCTATGATTATCTGGACTCCACCGCTGCGCCCCGTCTGGGCATTTGGCTGGATACAAAATCTGCCACCGAAGGATGGCCCCAGGTGCTGAAGCTGCTGCGGGAGGAAACGTTTTTGGACAACGATCTCTCCCAGTCGGCGGAGCTCTATATCTCCACGGAGGACGCAGCAGCGTTCGAGGACTGCATCCGGGTGTATCCGGAATAACACGAAGAAAACCGAGACTGCTTCTGGGTTCAGAAACAGTCTCGGTTCTTTTTTTGCGGCAGCTTTATGGCAGCCAGTGCCGACGGAGCGTTTCCGTCTCAAATGGTGTCACAATGATTTCCAAAGGCTCCGTTTTTGGAATCCCTCAGCCCTCAATCTCCCGAATGAGGTTCACCATCTCCACGGCCCCCAGGGCGCAGTCGTAGCCCTTGTTGCCCGCCTTGGTCCCGGCGCGCTCAATGGCCTGCTCGATGTTCTCTGTGGTGAGTACGCCGAACATCACGGGGATGTCACTGTGTAGGGACACGGTGGCGATACCCTTGGAGACCTCGCTGCACACGTAGTCATAGTGGGTGGTGCTGCCCCGGATCACAGCCCCCAGGCAGATCACCGCGTCATACTTGCCGCTCTTGGCCATCTTAGAGGCGATGAGGGGAATCTCAAAGGCGCCGGGTACCCAGGCCACTTGGATGTCCTCCTCCTGGACGCCGTGGCGCAGCAGGCCGTCCATGGCGCCCCCCAGGAGCTTGTTGGTGATGAACTCGTTGAACCGGGCGGCGACGATGCCCACCTTCATGCTTTTTGCGATCAGATTGCCTTCAAACGTTTTCATGGGAATGTTCCTCCTTATGTGTTTCTATCGGTTTAATAGTTCAGAATATGGCCCATCTTCTCCTGTTTGGTGCGCAGATAGAAGAGGTCATGGGGGTTGGCGTCCATCTGGATGGCGACCCGTTCCTTGATGGACATGCCAAAGTCAGAGAGCTGATAGACTTTATCCGGGTTGTTGGTGAGCAGCCGCAGGGTCTTGATGCCCAGGTCCCGCAGAATCTGTGCGCCGATATAGTATTCTCTCAAGTCCCCGGCGAAGCCCAGGGCCAGGTTGGCTTCCAGGGTGTCCATGCCGTCGTCTTGGAGGGTGTAGGCCCGGAGCTTGTTGATGAGGCCGATGCCCCGCCCTTCCTGGCGCATATAGAGCAGGACGCCCCGCCCTTCCTTTTCGATCTGCGCCATGGCTGCGGCCAACTGCTGGCCGCAGTCGCAGCGCAGGGAGCCGAAGGCGTCCCCGGTGAGGCACTCGGAGTGAACCCGGCACAACACATCCTCGCCGCTGCTGATGTCCCCCTTCACCAGGGCGATGTGGTGCTCGCCGTTGACCTTGTTCACATAGCCGTAGGCGGTAAAGTCCCCATAGCGGGTGGGCATCTTGGCGGTGGTGACCCGTTCCACCAGCACCTCATGGCGCTTGCGGTAGTTTTGCAGGTCCTTGATGGTGATGAACTTGATGTCCCATTTCTCCGCCAGCTCAATGAGCTCCGGGGTGCGCATCATGGTGCCGTCCTCCCGCATGATCTCGCAGCACAGGCCGCACTCCTTCAGCCCTGCCAGGCGCAGCAGGTCCACGGTGGCCTCTGTGTGGCCGTTGCGTTCCAGCACGCCGTTCTTCTTGGCCAGCAGGGGGAACATGTGGCCGGGGCGGCGGAAGTCCTCAGGCTTGGCGTTCTCGTCTACGCACTTCATGGCGGTGATGGAGCGCTCGGCGGCGGAGATACCGGTGGTGGTGTCCACGTGGTCGATGGAGACGGTAAAGGCGGTCTCGTGGTTGTCGGTGTTCCGGGTGACCATCTGGGGGAATTGGAGGCGGTGGACGTACTCCTCAGACATGGGCATACAGATCAGGCCCTTGCCGTGGGTGGCCATGAAGTTGACGTTCTCTGTGGTGGCGAACTCTGCGGCACAGATGAAGTCCCCCTCGTTTTCCCGGTCGGGGTCGTCGGTGCAGAGGATGAGCTTGCCGTTGCGCAGGTCCTCTAGGGCCTCTTCGATGGTGTTGAACTTGAACATGGGATGGTCTCCTTTCAAAATGGGTCAAAAGCCGTATTGGGTCAAAAAGTCACGGGTGATGCGGCTGCTGGGCTTCTCCTCTGCTTGCGGGGCAGTGAGCAGCTTTTCCACATACTTGCCGATGATATCAGTTTCTAAATTGACGATATCCCCGGGCTTACGGTCCTTGAGCACCGTCACCGCCACGGTGTGGGGGATGGCAGAGATTTGAAAGCTCTCGCTGTCCACCGTCGCCACGGTGAGGCTGATGCCGTCAATGGTGATGGAGCCCTTCTCCACCACATAGCGCAAAATGTTGGCGTCTGCCCGGATGGTGTACCATATCGCGTTGTCGTCCTGGGTGAGTTTTGTGACGGTGCCTACCCCGTCCACATGGCCTGCCACGATGTGCCCGCCGAAGCGGCCGTTGGCGGCCATGGCCCGTTCCAGGTTTACCCGGCTGCCGTTTTTCAGCTGGGATAGGGAGGAACGGTTCAGGGTTTCGTGCATCACGTCGGCGGAGAAGCCCTCCGGAGAGAAGTCTGTGACAGTGAGGCACACGCCGTTGACGGCGATGCTGTCCCCAATGTGGACGTCGCTGAGGACGGTTTTGGCCTGGATGTCCAGCACGGCGCTGCTGCGCCCCCGGCGGATGGCCCGGATGGTGCCCATCTCTTCCACGATGCCTGTGAACATTTACTTCTCCACCTCGCTTTCTATCAAGAGGTCCTCCCCCAACTGGGTGAGGACAGGGGCCTTCAATCGGACGGCCTGGTCTGGGTGGGGGAAGCCCTGGCCCCCCACAGGGCCCTTGGCCCCCTGGCCCCCCAGGAGCTTGGGGGCGATATAGGCCTGTACCTTGTCCACGAGCCCTGCCTCTAGGAAGGACCAGTGGATGGCGCCGCCGCCCTCCACCAGGATGCTGTCAATTTCCTGTTTCCCCAGCTCGGTGAGCAGGGCGGGGAGGTCCACGCCGCCGTTCTTGCTCTGGGGTAGGGTCAGGACCTGACAGCCCAGGTCTGTATAGGCTTTGATTTTTTCCGTTTCCTGACAGCAGGTGGCCAGGAGAGTGGGGACGTCCTTCGCTGTGCGGACCACCTGGGCGCTGAGGGGGGTGCGCAGCTGGCTGTCGCAGATGATACGCAGGGGGTCCCGTCCTCCGTCCACCCGGCAGGTGAGCTGGGGATCATCCGCCAGCACCGTGCCTACGCCCACCAGAATGCCCCGGTAGCGGCTGCGCTGAAGGTGGACATGCTGCCGGGCCTCAGGCCCGGTGATCCACTGGGAGGCTCCGGTGTAAGCGGCCAGCTTCCCGTCCAGGGTCATGGCGTATTTCAGGACAACATAGGGGCGCTTGGTCTGGATATAATGGAAGAACACGTGGTTCAGTGCCCGGCAGTTGTCTGCCAGGACGCCCTCAGTGACTTCCACCCCGGCCGCCCGGAGGATGCCGATGCCCTGCCCGGCCACCTGGGGGTTGGGGTCCCCAGAGCCCACCACCACCCGGGCCAGCTTGGCCTGCAAAATGGCCTCGGTGCACGGGGGCTGGCGGCCATGGTGGCAGCAGGGTTCCAGGGTTACATAGATGGTCCCCCCAGCAGGGTTCTCGGTGCAGTTGGCCAAAGCGGCCCGCTCCGCGTGGAGCTCCCCGCATTTGACGTGGTAGCCCTTGCCGATGATCCGCCCGTCCTTGACGATCACGGCCCCCACCATGGGGTTGGGGCTGGTCCATCCCCAGCCCTTCCGGGCCAGGTCCAGGGCCAAGCCCATGTATTTTTGGTCGTTCATACTTGTATCCACCTCTTTGACGCGACAAAACACGCCCTGGATATAGTATCTCCAAGGCGTGGTCAAAGGACACAGGGAACCGCGCATCTGCCCAAACAAAAATCTCTGGAATGAAAAACATCCCAGAGCAATGCAAAGCAAACGCAGGGACACCTGCGTGTGTTCATCTTCTTCCATCCAGACTGTCACTGTCGGCTTCGGAGTTGCACCGAATCATGCCTTTTACGGCTCGTGGGCTTTACCACCGGTAGGGACTTGCACCCTGCCCTGAAGATATGGATTCAATTGTCGTTCTCACTTTACAACGCTTTTGGCCCGCTGTCAAGGGTTTGAAATAAAACCGTCGAATTTTATGAAAAGACGGGGGAAAGTACGGGGATATCTGTTCTGCTTGTAAAAGACGCAGGCGGCGGGGAGGATGGTCAAGTCCTCTGGGCTGTGGTATAATAGGAAGGAATACAAACCTGCAACCAGCCGCAGCCGCGGCGTGTGAAACGAAACGGAGGCGATCTCTTATGGTAGAGGACGCGAAACGATCCATTGCCTTTATCTGCCCGGTCTGCCGCCAGCCGGTGATTTTGGAGCGGACGGCCTTTCAGCTGGCCGCGTCTGGGGGGCGGCTGCCCTGCCCCTGCGGGAAGTCCGGGGTGGACATCGCCCTCATGGGCCATCAGGCCCGCTTGACGGTGCCCTGCCTCTTCTGCGAGCGGGAGCATACCGTGACCTGCTCCATGTCTGCCTTCCTGAAGGAAAAGACCCTGGCCTTCTCCTGCGCCAACTCTGGCCTGGACTGCTGCTATGTGGGGGAGGAGGAGCCGGTGTTCGCCGCCATGAGGCGGTTGGAAGAGACGGTGGATGCCTTGGAGTCTGAGGCCGGGGCCCAGGGGACCTTCCTCAACGACATGGTGATGGAGGAAATCCTAGAGGAGCTCCGGGACATCGGCCTGCGGGACGGCATCTCCTGTACCTGCGGCTGCCGGAGCTGGAAGCTGAAGATCAACTACAGCTCCGTGGAGCTGTTCTGCGCCCAGTGCGACGGAGCCCTGAAAATTCCGGCGGCCACCCTGACGGACATTGAGGACCTGTGCTGCAAGCCGATTTTGACCATTCGAGGCAAGAAAAAGAAATGAGCGCACACTCCCCCGCCTATCGCATAAGATGAACTGAGACCGACGAGAGGTCTCGATCTTGGATAGGAGGTTCTTGTCTATGTGTAACAGTAATGGTGGTTGGGGCAATGGGTGCCTGTGGCTGATTCTGATCCTTATCATCCTGTTCTGCTGCTGCGGCAACAGCGGTGGGAGCGGCAACAATTGCTGCTGCTGCTGCAACCCCTGCGGTGGGAACGGCAGCAACGGTGGGAACGGCGGCAACTGCGGCAACGACTGCGGCTGCGGCTGTGGTTGTGGCTGCGGCTGCTGAGGATCAACATATCGCTTAGGCACAGACGATTGTCAAGAACGCCCACCCCGCTTCGGGGTGGGCGTTCGTCGTATCACTCTTCAACCCGCACAATATCAACGGCTGCTTCTAAGAGCAGGTTGATGACCTCATTGCGGGAGCGGTCTGTTTTTGCGGACAGCTCATCCAGCCGTTCCACCAGTTCATCCCGCATCCGAACGGATATGATTTTGTGGCCGTCATCGCCTCTGCGGGCAGTTTTCCGCTTGATGATGATTTCCTTCGCCATACCGTCACCTCTCATCCCATGTATATAGTATAGCTTGACAGAAGAAGTAAAAACATATTATAATAACACGCGAAAAATAAAACTATAAATTTATAATAAAAGAGGTGGTATGATGGTTTATACAGAGGAGACCAAGAAACAGATGGATGGCATCCTGGCAGCGTTTGCGGACAAGCTCCGGGGCCTTGACATCCGCTACGCTGAGGAGAAGGGTTATTTCAGAATCATAGCGGGAAGGGAAGAGGCCATGGATACACCGGATCAGCTGGTGGAAACGCTGATCGGCAGCATTGCCGATGCTGTGATGGCACAAAAATTGCCCTCCCGTTTGCCAGAGGACGGGGACGTAAACCTAGAAACCAAAACCGAAATATACCACCAAATCATGGAGCCGGTGAAAAGGCTAGAGGAAAACCGGGAACATTATGTGCATCTGGCCATCAACCATTACCAGAACCGATTTGAAAAAAGAGCAGATAACTAAGAATACTGTGGCACCGAACAAAAGGGCTTCCCAGCATGCGGGAAGCCCTTTCTTAGAATCCGATGTGGAATGGTAAAATTATAGGTTGATTTTATCCTATATTTTACGTATACTATATCATGAGGTGATCAAGATGTTAGTGGATACTAAAACCCTTGTTCCCATGACAGAAGCAAACCAGAATTTTTCCAGGGTAGCCCGGCTGGTGGATGAAGCGGGAACAGCCGTTATTTTGAAAAACAATTCGCCCCGATATGTTGTGGTAGGGTTTGAGGAATATGATGCCCTACAAGCTTTCCGCGTAACCAGGAGGCAAAAGGTAGAGAAAGAGGCGGATCGTTTGATTTTGGAGAATATGGAAGCATTTCAGGAGCTTGCCAAATGATTTGTCTGACGGTAGATGAGGTCATTTTGCTTCATGAGAAATTGATTGCGGCCACAGGTGGTGCGGCAGGCTTGCGGGACAGAGGGCTTCTGGAATCTGCGGTTTGGAGCATCACAGTATGTGTGGGAGATGTGGAGCCATATCCCAGCGCCGAGGAAAAATCAGCGCGTCTAGCCTTTGCGCTGGTGAATAATCATGCCTGTGTAGATGGAAATAAACGTCAAGGTGTTGCGCTCTTTGTACCGAGCCTATGTTGAGCTGGAAGGGAAGTATGAGCGTTTGCTAGGGAACTATGGACGGGCCAAGGAGGGCAACAAGCGATTGTCTGACCGTTTGCAGATTGGAACTTGAGTTTTATTCTATTTGGTGGTATAATTACCATAATAAAACGGGTTTGGGAAGTTTATTGTGGAGGTTGGCTCTATGAATACTGCAGAACTAAAGGAATATTTAGGAATTGTTGTAGATATGGAAAAAAATATTTATCTTCAAGCAAAAACTGCTGGTGAGATAATAAAAAAGATCAGTTTGCTGGGTCACAGAAACTCCTTTGTAAAGCCTGTTGAGCCCCCAATTCCAATGCGTCCCTCTACACAAAACATATTTACTGCCTTTGTGATACCATACGTAGTTTCATTTTTTATCTTCTATCTTATGATTATGATAAACACGGGTGGTGACACTGGCCCTGGCACTGCGCCCTTTATTGCTGTAAACACAATCTTTTGGGGAACTATTATTTCAGTTCCTATTTGTATCGGTCGGACTAGATTTAATACAACTGCAAGAAAATATTATGACAATGCAATAAATGAATATAATAGTAATTTGGCACAGTATCAGGAAGCGCTTCGGAAGTATCAAGATAATCTAACCGAAGAGAAAAAGCGGCTGGATAGTGAAAATATTCAAAAAACAACGCTCCAAAATAGTTTAGAAAAATTGCAGGGTCAAAATGAAACAAGCAGAGAAATTTTGCAAAAAATTTACTCAAAAAACATAATATATCCAAAATAAAGAAATTTAGTAATGGTCTGTTCTCTATATGAGTATATCTGCGCTGGTCGGTGCACTACTCTGGAAGGTCACGAAGGCGCCTATAACATTTTGGAAATGGAAATCCGCATGGATCGGATTATAGCTCAGTTGGACACGGTCATTGCTAAATTAAATGAGATTAAAGCCAACCAATATATGGTTTACACCGCGATCCAAGATGCAAACCAAAAATCTGCACAAATCCTGGATTCTACAAGCCGAATGGCAGAATCCATCCGGAATTTTCACGGGGATAGTGCCCAATTAAATGAAAGAATTGCAGAATTACAGCAGACATCTGCAATCACAGCTTATCATACAGAACGGGTACAGAAAGAATTAGCATACATGAATCGAATGAACTATCTTTACGGGGAGAAATGATGGTGTGTTTTGGAATCTACCTCCCACATAAAGTATTCTTGTTGATTCGTAATAGCAACCCCAGCCGGGGCCGTCAATGGTCGGGATGAACGGCCAAAAATAACAGATGAAGCATTAACAAATTTGCGAATATTTTGCCTATGAAAGCATAAAAAATACAGCCCCATATAATAGAATTTGCCAAGTGGGAATGTTAGCCAGGCTCATGATGCTGCGCCTGAATGGTGTGCCAATATGCTACACGCAGAGAGAACTCATCGCATTGGGGCTGGCTGTAGCAGAGGGGGCAGCGGACTACCATGAGATTTTAGCGTGGATACGAACCCATAAAAAGGGCCGAAGCTGAGAAGAGCGTCGGCCCTTTTCATACGGAAGAATGGGATAGATCGCTTAAAACTCCGCACTCCCCACCGTCCTGGGGTGAGGAAGCACATCACGGATGTTGGCGATCCCGGTAAGATACATCACCATCCGCTCAAAGCCCAGCCCGAAGCCGGCATGGCGGCAGGAACCGTAGCGCCGCAGGTCCAGATACCACCAATAGTCCTTGGGGTCCATACCCAGCGCCTTGATCCGGGCCTCCAACACGTCCAGCCGTTCTTCACGCTGGCTGCCTCCAATGATCTCCCCGATGCCGGGCACCAAGCAGTCGGTGGCGGCCACGGTCTTGCCGTCGTCGTTGAGGCGCATATAGAAGGCCTTGATCTCCTTGGGGTAATCGGTGACGAACACCGGGCGCTTATACACCTCCTCGGTGAGGAAGCGCTCGTGCTCCGTTTGGAGGTCGGTGCCCCAGGAGACCTTGAAGTCGAACTTGTCGTTGTGCTCCATGAGGATGTCCACAGCCTCCGTATAGGTCACCCGCCCAAAGTCAGAGTTGGCCACGTGTTCTAGGCGTTGGAGCAGGCCCTTGTCCACAAAGGAATTGAAAAATTCCATCTCCTGGGGGCAGCGTTCCAGCACCACCCGGATGACGTATTTGATCATGGCCTCGGCAACGTCCATATCCCCCGCCAAGTCGCAGAAAGCCATCTCCGGCTCGATCATCCAGAACTCAGCGGCATGGCGCTGGGTGTTGGAGTTCTCCGCCCGGAAGGTGGGGCCGAAGGTATACACATTGCCAAAGGCCTGGGCAAAGTTCTCTGCGTTGAGCTGGCCGGACACGGTGAGGTTGGCATGTTTGCCGAAGAAGTCCTGGGACCAGTCCACACTGCCGTCCTCTGTGCGGGGCGGGTTGTTTACATCCAGGGTGGTCACCTGGAACATCTCCCCGGCCCCCTCGGCATCGCTGGCAGTGATGATGGGGGTGTGGACATATACGAAGCCCCGGTTCTGGAAGAACTCATGGATGGCGAAGGCGGCCACAGAGCGCACCCGGAAGGCGGCGGAGTACAGGTTGGTCCGGGGCCGCAGGTGGGCGATGGTGCGCAAAAACTCCTGGCTGTGGCGCTTTTTTTGCAGGGGGTACTCCGGTGCGGAGGTGCCCTCAATCTGGATGGTGGCGGCCTTTACCTCCAAGGGCTGCTTGGCCTCTGGGGTGAGGACCACGGTGCCGGTGACGATGAGGGCGGCGCCCACGTTCTGCTTGGCGATTTCCTTGTAGTTTTCCAGGCTGTCGTCGGAAAACACCACTTGCAGGTTTTTGAAACAGCTGCCGTCGTTGAGTTCGATAAAGCCAAAGCTTTTCATGTCCCGGATGGTCCGGGCCCAGCCGCAGACGGTGACCTCCTGGCCGCCGAACTGTTCTGCGTCCGCAAAAATGCGGGCGATTTCTGTGCGTTTCATATTGGTAACGTCCTTTCAAGGAAATAAAATATAGGGAAGGGCTTCACTGTTGGGACACAATGTCGCCGTGCTCGATGTGGTAGGCGATGCGCTGGATAATCATCATCAGGGCCACCAGGTTTTCGCCGCCTTCCGGGACAATCACATCAGCGTAGCGCTTGGAGGGCTCTACAAACTGCTCATGCATGGGCTTCACTGTGGTGAGGTATTGCTCCACCACGGAGTCCAGGCTCCGCCCCCGCTGCTTCACGTCCCGGATGATCCGGCGGAGGATGCGCACGTCGGCGTCGGTGTCCACGTAGATTTTGATATCCATCAGGTTGCGCAAGGTCTCGTTTTCAAAGATGAGGATGCCGTCCACCAGGATGACCTTGTTGGGTTGGATCTCTGTGGTTTTGTCCGTGCGGTCGTGGATGGAGTAGTCGTACACTGGGCACTGGATGGGGTCGCCGTCCCGGAGGGTCAACAGGTCCTGGATCATCCGGTCGGTGTCAAAGGCGGCGGGATGGTCGTAGTTCAGGGCCTGCCGTTCCTCTAGGGTGAGGTCATGGTGGGCGGCGTAGTAGCTGTCGTGGGAGAGTACACTGATGTCGTCCCCAAACTGCTCCTTCAGCCGGTTCACCAGGGTGGTTTTGCCGGAGCCGGTGCCCCCGGCAATGCCGATCATCAAAGGTTTCATGCCAAGTCCTCCTTTGGGGTTGAAACTAGGTGGGGAACGCGTCAGTCGCCCTCTGGGCTGTCCTTTTCATTGAACTCGGTGAGCACCAGTTGGGGGTTGTGGTCAGAGACCCACTTGATGGACCAGAAGGAGCCAAACAGCAGCAGGCTGTTGCCCTTGTAGTCCTCCACCAGCTTGGTGTCGTTGCCCAGGACCAGGTCAGTTTCGTGGAACTCCTCCGGCTCCTTGATCCAGCGCAGGTATTCATAGGGGAGGGTTTCCATACGGATTTCCACATTGTACTCATTGCGCAGGCGGTACTGGAACACGTCGAATTGCAGGGTGCCCACCACACCCACGATGACTTCCTCCATGCCGGTGTAGGGGATTTTGAAAATTTGGATGGCCCCCTCTAGGGCGATCTGCTCCGCGCCCTTCAAAAACTGCTTGCGCTTCATGGTGTCCACCGGCCGGACCCGGGCGAAGTGCTCTGGGGCGAAGGTGGGGATGGGGTCGAAGCGGAACTTTTTGCCAGGGGCGCAGAGGGTGTCGCCAATGGAGAAGATACCGGGGTCAAATACCCCCAGGATATCCCCGGCGTAGGCCTCTTCGATGATCTCCCGCTCTGCGGCCATGAGCTGTTGGGGCCGGGAGAGCCGGAGCTTTTTCTTCCCCTGGACGTGGTAGACCTCCTTGTCCGCGTCGAAGCGGCCGGAGCACACCCGCATAAAGGCGATGCGGTCCCGGTGGGCCTTGTTCATGTTGGCCTGGATTTTGAACACGAAGGCGGAGAAGTTGTCGTCCATGGCCTCGATTTCCCCCTCGCTGGAATGGCGGGGGAGGGGCGGGGTGGTCATGCGCAAAAAGTCCTCCAAAAAGGGCTCCACGCCGAAGGTGGTCAGGGCGGAGCCGAAGAACACCGGGGAGAGCTTCCCGTGGCGCACCCGTTCTAAGTCGAAGTCCGCAGCGGCGCCGTCCAGCAGCTCGATTTCCTCCATGAGCTGGTCCCGCTGGGCCTGTCCCAGCATGTCCGCCAGGACAGGGTCGTCCAGGTCGATCTGGGTGCTGGCGGACTTTTTGCCGCTGGCAGTGGCGGAGAAGTGGAGCATCTCCCGGCGGCCCCGATCATAGACCCCCAGAAAGTCCTTGCCGCAGCCCACAGGCCAGTTGACGGGGTAGGTGTCGATGCCCAGTTCCTTTTCGATCTCCTCGCACAGCTCGAAAGGGTCCCGGGCCTCCCGGTCCATCTTGTTGATGAAGGTGAAGATGGGGATGTCCCGCAGGACGCAGACCTTGAAGAGCTTCCGGGTCTGGGCCTCCACGCCCTTGGCGGCGTCAATGACCATAACGGCGGAGTCGGCGGCCATAAGGGTGCGGTAGGTGTCCTCGGAGAAGTCCTGGTGGCCGGGGGTGTCCAGGATGTTGATGCAAAAGCCCTCGTACTGGAACTGGAGCACCGACGAGGTGACGGAGATGCCTCTCTGCTTTTCGATCTCCATCCAGTCGGACACGGCGGCGCGGGCATTTTTCTTCCCCTTGACCTGCCCCGCCTGGGCGATGGCCCCGCCATAGAGCAGGAATTTTTCTGTCAGGGTGGTCTTACCGGCGTCGGGGTGGGAGATGATGGCAAAGGTGCGACGCCGCTTGATTTCAGCTTCGTACTTGGGCAAAGGATACGCCTCCTCGGTTTTTTGGAAAATATAAGATAACTTTATTATTTTACCACGCCAGGGCCATCCCTGCAAGGAATTTTCCGGAAGAGAAAACGCCGGTAACGGGGATTTTCCAACATAGTTTGAAAAGCTGCCATGCCTAAGAGGGAAGGTATGGCAGCGCATGGTGAAAAATGAAAAGAAATTTGAAAAACCGCAAAAAATGACTTTACAATTTTTGCTGGTACTGCTATAATGTCATAGTCCGCCACAGACGGCGGCACCAACGCGGTACGCGCCAGTAGCGTAATGGATAGCGCATCAGATTCCGGTTCTGAGGGTTGGGGGTTCGAGTCCCTTCTGGCGTGCCAAGGAAAGGCCCCCGGAAAGTGTAAAACTTTCCGGGGGCCTCTTGTATAAACCAAGCGCTGGCTCTAGCCGGCTTGTTTCACCAAAGAAAGGGGCAGTTTACCATGGGTTTTTCCTTCCAGGTTCCCACCAACTTCGTCTTCGGCCAGGGGGCCGTACAGAAGCTGCACAAGCAGCGCTTACCGGGCAAAAAGGCCCTCATTGTGATTTCCAGCGGCAAGTCCACCCGGGCCAACGGCTATCTGGACACCGTCCAGGACCAGCTGGGCAAGGCCGGGGTGGAGTATGCAGTGTTTGACGGCATCTCCGCCAACCCTGTCATTGACAACGTCACCGCCGGAGCCTCCTGCGCCCGGGAGAACGGCTGCGATTTCGTCATCGGCCTGGGGGGCGGCAGCAGCATTGACGCGGCCAAGGCCATCGCCATGGTGGCCCCCAACGACGGCAACTACTGGGATTACGTCTACGGCGGCACCGGTGGCGGACAGAAGCTGAAAAATAAGCCTCTGCCCATTGTGGCCATCCCCACCACCGCCGGCACCGGTACGGAGTTGGACGCCTGGACCATCATCACCAACGAGGCCACCAACGAGAAGATGAGCGGCGGCAACCGGAACACCTTCCCTGTCCTGGCCATTGTGGACCCGGAGCTGATGCTCTCCGTGCCCCCCAAGTTCACTGCCTTCCAGGGCTTCGACGCTCTGTTCCACTCCGTGGAATCCTATGTGAACAAGAAGGAGAACCTCATGGGGGACACCTTCGCCCTGCGGGCCATCCAGGCTGTGGGTCGGAACCTGGCGGCGGCCTGCGCTGACGGGAAAGATATCCACGCCCGGGAGGAAGTGGCCTTTGGCAGCAGCTTGTCCGGCCTGGTGATGAGTGTGGACAACCTGTGCTCGGAGCACGCCATGGAGCACCCCCTGTCCGCCTACCACCCGGAGGTACCCCACGGGGCAGGCCTCATCATGATCAGCCGTGCCTATTTCACCCATCTGATCCAGAACTGCCCGGAGCTCCATACCCGCTTTGTGGACATGGCCAAGGCCATGGGCCGGGAGGGAGCCAAGGAGCCTATGGACTTCATTGCCGCCCTGGTGGAGCTTCAGGAGAAGTGCGGCGTGGCGGAGCTGAAGATGTCCGACTATGGCATCCAGCCGGAGGAGTTCCCCACCTTTGCCGCCAACGCCCGGAGCACCATGGGCATCCTCTTTGGCCTGGACCGCATCCAGCTCACCGACGAGGACATGGTGAAGATTTACGCCGATTCCTACCGTTAAACACAAGAATAAACAAGAAACAGGAGCGCTTCCGCAAGGGAAGCGCTCCTGTTTTCATGTAATTATGTAGGGAAGTCTGTGGCTTACTCCGCCGCGTTCTCCCCCACCTTGGTGCCGCAGGCAATGCAGAAGAGGTCTGTGTCCTCCACGGTCTCGCCGCAGCTGGGGCAGACGTTGGCCAATGCCGGGGCAGCCACCTGGGTGCCGCAATAGGCGCAGAACTTAGCGCCGTCCCGCAGCTCCGCGCCGCAGTTGGTGCATACCGGGGGGGCGCTGGTGAAGTCCTGACGGTAGGCGTCGATGGTGGTTTTGGCGTCAGCAATGACCTCCCGGGCAGCCTGGATGGAGGAGTAGAGGGCCATGATCTCGTCGTCATAGGTCTCCCCGGCGTCCAGCTTGTCCAGGGTCAGCTCGCCCAGGTTCAGGATGAACTCCGTGATCTTCCGCTCCTCGTTGTTGATCTTGATGTGCAGCTTGCCGCTTTCGATGGCGCTGTTGACCTTGCTCCCAGCGGAAGCGGCCAGATTGTTGAGTTTTTCCTGCAATGCCATGACTGGTTCCTCCTTAACGTTGTGGTATCCTTTGGGCCCTTGGATGGGCTTAGAAATAGGATTTCATAGCCTCGGTGGCCAGGGCCACGTCGGCGCTGATGGTGACGGTGAACTTCACGCCGTTCTGCTCAGAGAAGCGGTCCAGCCAAGCCAGGAATTCCTCCACCTCGGGGGAATCGGGCTCGGAGGGAATGATTTTGCACAGGCTGTCGATAAAGACATGGGTGAGATCGTAGTTGGAGGCGTACATCCCGCTGATGAAGCCCTTGAAGAATGTAAAGTTGTCGGCGGCGAAGTCGCTGGACTCCACCAGACGAACGGTATTTTTGACATCAAAGACCAGCTTCTTGCCGATCTCCACGCAAACGACGCTGCCGCTCTCGTTGTCTGCGGCATAGTTGATCATCTCAATGATCTGCTTGGTCTTGCCGGTGCCCTTGGCACCCATGATGACTCGAACCATAGTAATCACTCCTTAGTTAATGACAGAAAATGTCTGGTAGGTCTATGTTATCATCCTGCCGGGGAAATTGCAATGGGATGGATAGAATTTCACGAAAAATTCACAGGGAACCCTGCTGCGAGGGGGCCAACTGCCCCTCATAGCCGGGTTTACCCAGCAGAGCGAACATATTTTTCTTATAGGCCTCCACGCCCGGCTGGTTGAAGGGGTTCAGCCCCAGCAGGTAGCCGGACAGGCCACAGGCGTACTCGAAAAAGTACAGCATTTGCCCCACCCAGTAGGCAGAGCGCTCCTGCACCGTCAGCAGCAGGTTGGGGACGCCCCCGGCCACATGGGCCAGGACGGTGCCCCGACGGGCCTGTTCGTTGACATAACGCAGGTCCTTCCCCCGGAGGAATTCCAGTTGGGGGTCCTCCTTGGGGTCCAGGGGGCAGGAGGCGGCGGGGATGGCGAAGCGGACCACCGTTTCAAAGATGTCCCGCTCCCCCTCTTGGATGTACTGGCCCAGGGAGTGCAGGTCTGTGGTGAACTCCACGCTGGCAGGGAAGAGCCCTTGGCCCTCCTTGCCCTCGCTCTCCCCAAAGAGCTGCTTCCACCACTCTCCAAAGCAGCGAAACGCGGGCTCATAGCAGGCCAGCAGCTCGATGGTCTTGCCTCCCTCATAGAGGGCGTTTCGGGCGGCGGCATACTGCCAGGCGGGGTTGTCCTGGCCGGGGGTGCGCAGGCGGACCATGGCGTCGGCGGCGCCATTGAGCAGCTCCTCCGGGTCCAGCTTGGCGGCGGCCAAGGGCAGCAGCCCCGCGGCGGTGAGCACCGAATACCGCCCCCCAATGGAGGGGGGGATGGAGAAGGTGGCATAGCCCTCCTGGTTCGCCAAGGCCCGGAGGGCCCCCTCGTGGCGGTCGGTGATGGCAAAGATACGGTCCCTGGCCCCTGCCCGTCCATACTTTTTCTCCAAAAGCTGACGGAAGAGGAGGAAGGCCACAGAGGGCTCCAGGGTGGTGCCGGACTTGGAGATCACCAGTACGGAGAAATGCCGGCTCTCCACGTATTCCAACAGCTCCGACAGGGCGTCGGAGGAGAGGGTGTTGCCGGTGAAGAAGATTTGGGGCCGGTCCTGGCACAGCAGGTTGTAGTTGGGGGAGGTGAGCAGCTCCAACACCGCCCGGGCCCCTAGGTAGGAGCCGCCGATGCCGATGACCACCAGGACCTGGGACTGTTCCCGGATGATCCGGGCGGTTTGGACCAGGCGTTCCAGCTCCTTGCGGTCATAGGTCTCTGGGAAGCGGACCCAGCCGGTGAAGCTGCCCCCCAGGCCCTGGCCGGTTTCCAGGAGGCTGCGGGCATTGGTGAGTCCTTCCAGCCGGGAGGAAAGCCAGTTTTCCGGCAGGAAGGGCAGGGCGTGGGTGACATCAAATTCCATAGGGCTTACCTCCTTTGGGCACTGTATGCGGTGGGGCCGTGGAGTATACGTTAATTTTTCAAGCTCTGCATGGGGGCGGGGATGCGGCCGCTGCGCTGGATGAAGGCGGCGCTGGATTCCGGATGTACCGGCATCACCGGGGCGGAGCCCAGCAGGCCGCCGAATTCTACGATGTCCCCCACCTTCTTCCCTGGGGCGGGGATGAGGCGCACGGCGGTGGTCTTGCTGTTGACCATGCCGATGGCCGCTTCGTCGGCGATGATGGCGGAGAGGGTCTCGGCGCTGGTGTCCCCTGGGACGGCGATCATGTCCAGCCCCACGGAGCATACGCAGGTCATGGCTTCCAGCTTGTCCAGTTGGAGGACCCCCGCCTGGGCGGCGGCGATCATGCCCTCGTCCTCACTGACGGGGATGAACGCCCCAGAGAGGCCGCCCACGTGGTTGGAGGCCATCACGCCGCCCTTTTTCACCGCGTCGTTGAGCAAAGCCAGGGCGGCGGTGGTGCCGTGGGTGCCGCAGACTTCCAGGCCCATCTCCTCCAAAATCCGGGCCACGCTGTCTCCCACCGCCGGGGTGGGGGCCAGGGACAGGTCCACGATGCCGAAGGGGACCCCCAGCCGGGCGGAGGCCTCCCGGGCCACCAGCTGGCCCATGCGGGTGATGCGGAAAGCGGTCTTTTTGATGGTTTCCGCCACCACGTCGAAGGGCTCCCCCTTCACCTGTTGGAGAGCGTGGTGGACCACGCCAGGGCCGGAGATGCCCACGTTGACGACGCATTCCGGCTCACCGGGGCCCAGGAATGCCCCGGCCATGAAGGGGTTGTCCTCCACGGCGTTGGCGAACACCACCAGCTTGGCGCAGCCAAAGCCCCCGGAGGCGGCGGTGAGGGCGGCGGTTTCCTTAATGACCCGGCCCATCTGGGCCACGGCGTCCATGTTGATGCCGGCCTTGGTGGAGCCCACGTTGACGCTGGCGCACACCAGGTCCGTTTCCGCCAGGGCCTGGGGGATGGAGGCAATGAGCTTCCGGTCCGCCTCGGTGAAGCCCTTTTGTACCAGGGCGGAGAAGCCGCCGATGAAGTCAATGCCCACGGTTTTGGCGGCCCGGTCCAGGGCGGCGGCGAAGGGGACGTAGTCGGTGCAGTCGCTGGCGGCGGCCACCAGGGAGATGGGGGTCACGGACACCCGCTTGTTGACGATGGGGATGCCGAACTCCTTTTCAATCTCCATGCCGGTGGACACAAGGCGCTCTGCCCGGCGGCAGATTTTGTCATAAATGCGCTGCCCGGCCACCTTGGCGTCGGGGTGGGCGCAGTCCAGCAGGGAGACACCCATGGTGATGGTGCGGATGTCCAGATGCTGGCGGTCAAACATGTTGATGGTTTGTAGGATCTCTGCGGAATTGAGCATGGCACAGACCCTCCTTAAATGCGGTGCATGGCTTCAAAGGTGTCCTCCCGCTGGGCGTGGATGGACAGCCCCAGGTCTTTCCCCAGGTTGGACATGATATCGGCCAGCTCCCCGAAGGGGACGGCGCACTGCCCGGCATCCACCAGCATGACCATGGTGAAGAAGTCCGGGGGAAGGATGGTCTGGGTGATGTCCAGGACGTTGACGTTGTGCTGGGCCAGGGCTTGGGTGACGGAGGCGATGATGCCTACCCGGTCCTTGCCGGCCACGGTGATAACTGCGCGCATAGTTGATGATACCTCGCTTTAATTTTTTAGGGGTTCTATAAAAGGGTGCTTAGGGTCAGCTGTTTTGGTAAATGGAAAGCTGTTGGTCAGGGGCGTTGGCCTCCTCTTCCAACTCGTCCAGCGTCAGCTGGAAGGCGGGGAGAAACTGCTCCATGAAGTAGTCCAGCTCCGGCAGGCGCAGGGCTTCCAGGGCCTGCAAGGTCTGCCGGGCGGCGGACTGGAACTCCCGGTTCCCGGCTTTTAGCTCTTCCAGGCATTTCAGATAGGCGGAGAGCTTGTCCGCCCCTTTCACCAGGGCCAACACCTGGGGGTCCGTCTCCCACAAGATGGGGTCGAAGGACGGGCGCAGGGAGGGGGGGAGCATGGCGGAGAGCCGGTCTGCCGCGCTCTGCTCCACAGCCTTGTAGGCGTCCCGGATGGCGCTGTTGGCGTATTTCACGGGGGTGGGCAGGTCGCCGGTGAAGATTTCCGGGGCGTCGTGGTACAGCGCCGCCACCGCCACCTGGCCGGGGTCCACGCTGCCGCCAAAGCGGTCCCGGCGGATCACCGCCAGGGCGTGGGCCAGAACCGCCACAGTGTGGGAGTGTTCCTGGATGTTTTCCTGGACGGTGTTGCGCATGAGCCCCCAGCGGTTGATGTAGCGCATCCGGGAGAGGTAGGCGAAGAAAGGATAGGACATAGCGGCTCCCTTTTATGATGAGTTAGAATGGCGTTGTTTCCTGAGTATGAGACCTCATTATAACAAAATAGGGGGGGCTTTTCAAGGGCCCTGGAAGAGTGGTGGGGATGTTTGACGAAATTTTGAAAATATCATTGCTTTTCCCGGCTGGTGCCAGTATAATTACTACTTATAATTGTAATGCCGGTACGGCAGAAACGATGAAAAAAGCCGGCCACAGGTCCCACCTTAGGTGCTGGGCCCCTGTGGCCGGCTTTTCCTGGCAAGAGACAAGCCCCAAGACAGGAGAACACCATGCGATTTGCTTTCTACACCCTTGGCTGCAAGGTGAATCAATATGAGACCCAGGCCATGGAGGAATTGCTGCTCACCCGGGGGCACACCCGGGTGGGCTTCCAGGAGGCTGCGGACGCCTACATCATCAATAGCTGCACCGTCACGGCGGTGAGCGATAAGAAATCCCGCCAGGCGGTACGCCAGGCCAGGAAGCGCGCCCCAGAGGCCATCGTGGCCCTGTGCGGCTGCTTCTCCCAGGTATCCCCCCAGCAGGCTCAGGCCCTGCCGGTGGACCTCATCGGCGGCAGTGGGGACCGGCTGGGCTTCCTGCAGGCCTTAGAGGAAGTGGTGGAGCAGCGGGAACAGCAGAAACGCCTGGACGACGCTCTGCACCGCCGCCACTTTGAAGCCCTCCCCGCCGGAGGGCTAGAGGGGCGTACCCGGGCCATGCTCAAGGTGGAGGACGGCTGCACCAATTTTTGTACCTATTGTATCATCCCCTACGCCAGGGGCCCGGTGCGCTCCCTGCCCCTGGAACAGGCCCAGGCGGAGGCGAAACGGCTGGCGGCGGCGGGGTACCGGGAGATCGTCCTCACCGGCATTGAGCTCTCCTCCTACGGCCGGGACCTCCCGGGGCGGCCGGGGACCGTGGAGCTCATTGAGGCGGTGTGCCAGGCGGCCCCAGGCCTGCGGGTGCGCCTGGGCTCTTTGGAGCCCAGGACGGTGACCGAGGACTTCTGTGTCCGCCTGGCGGCCCTGCCGGGGCTGTGCCCCCACTTCCACCTCTCCCTGCAAAGCGGCTGTGACGAGACCTTGCGGCGGATGGGGCGGCGCTACGATACAGCCCGGTATCTTCAATCCGTGGCCCTGCTGCGGCGGTATTTTCCCAAACCGGGGATTACCACGGACCTGATTGTGGGCTTCCCCGGGGAGACAGAGGCGGAGTTTGCCCAGACCTTGTCCTTCCTCCGCCGCTGTGCCTTTTCCCAACTGCACATCTTCCCCTATTCCCGGCGGCAGGGCACCCCGGCGGCGGGTCTGCCTGGCCAGGTCCCGGAGGAGGAAAAGAAGCGGTGGGCCCAGCAGGCGGCGGCAGTGGCGGAAGCGCTGCGGAAAGACTGGTTGGACAGCTGGTTGGGCGAGACGATCCCTGTCCTCTTTGAGGAGGAGAAGGGGGGCCTTTGGCGGGGGCATACCCCCCAGTATATGGCAGTGCAGGTGGAAGCACGGGGGCAAGACCTCCACAATCAGATCAGGGCGGTGCGCCTCACCGCTTTGGGTGAGGACAGGGTCCTGGGGACCCTGGATGGAAAGGAAGGATTATGAGCAGAGCAGACCAGCTTTTTATTGAAAACTGCAAGGAGATTTTGGCCCACGGGGTCTGGGACACAGACCAGCCTGTCCGCCCCCGCTGGGACGACGGCAGCCCCGCCCACACGGTGAAGCGCTTCGGCATCGTCAACCGCTACGACCTGCGGGAGGAGTTCCCCATTCAGACCATCCGGCGGATGTACCTGAAAAGCGCGGTGGATGAGCTGTTGTGGATTTGGCAGAAGAAGTCCAACAATGTCCGCGACCTGAACAGCAACATCTGGGATGCCTGGGCAGATGAGAGCGGTTCCATTGGCAAGGCCTACGGCTACCAGTTGGGGGTGAAGCACCGCTACCCTGAGGGGGAGATGGACCAGGTGGACCGGGTGCTCTACGACTTGAAGCACAACCCCGCCTCCCGGCGCATCCTCACCAGCCTGTACAACCACCACGATTTGTGTGAGATGGCCCTGTACCCCTGTGCCTGGTCTATGACCTTCAACGTCAGTGGCAGGACCCTCAACGCGGTGCTGAACCAGCGCTCCCAAGACATGCTCACCGCCAACGGCTGGAACGTGATGCAGTACGCGGTGCTGCTCCACATGCTGGCCCAGGTGTCGGGGCTGGAAGCGGGGGAGCTGATCCACGTGATTGCCGATGCCCATATCTACGACCGCCATGTCCCCATTGTGGAGGAGATCATTGCCCGGAAGCCCTTCCCGGCCCCCAAGCTGTGGCTGGACCCGGCGGTGACAGGGTTTTATGAATTTACCACGGACAGCCTCCGCCTAGAGGGTTACCAGTGCCACCCTCTGGACGAGAAAATTCCCGTGGCAGTGTGAGGAGGGGATACAGATGAATGTTATTGTAGCGGTAGACGAACACTGGGCCATCGGGAAGGACGGGGACCAGCTTTGCTATATCCCGGCGGACTTGAAGCGCTTCCAGGCCCTTACCACCGGCCACGCGGTGCTCCTAGGCCGCAAGACCCTGGCCACCTTCCCCGGCGGCAGGCCCCTGAAAAACCGCCGGAACCTGATCCTCTCCCATCAGGCGGGCTTGCAGATTCCGGGGGCGGAGGTGTTCTCCGACCTGGAAACCGCCCTGGCCGCCGCCCCGGCGGATAGCTTTGTCATCGGTGGGGAGAGCGTCTACCGCCAAGCCCTGCCCCACTGCCGCCGGGCTTATGTGACGAAGCTGCAAAAGAGCTTCCCGGCGGACCGCCATTTCCCCAATCTGGACGCGGACCCTGCCTGGCGGCTGGTGGAAGAGGAGGGGCCCTTCCAGCATGAGGATTTGCGCTTCACCTATGCTACCTATGAGCGGGTGGACGGGGAACGATAGATAACAGAAAAAACCGTCCCCATAATGATGAATGGGGACGGTTTTTCAAAGGCCTTAACCAATCTTGACAAAAATCGACACTGTGGTACAATGAGAATGCCAAGCCTGTAAGGGTGAGGCAACGGGGTGCTGCCAAAAGGTTGCGGTGCGGTTACATCCTCCGGGAGGAGGTGAGGCCATGCGTATTACATTGCACGTCGGACCATATACGGTTACGATCGTTGTCAAGAAGCGCGGAAACCGCCACCCTGCCCGGTGACGGTTTCCAAAATAAACCGTTAACCTAGGGCCGTGCCGTGACCGGCAGTACCCTCTTATAGTTCTTATTATACCGCCCCCTGCACATTTGTCAAGCGGGGGGCGCGTTTTTTATACCTGCTTGGGCAAAATCTCCAGGATATGCCCATCCGGGTCCCGGATGAAATAGATGCCGGAGGACAGCTCGTCGAAGATAAGGCCTTGCGCCTTGTGCTGGGCTTTTAGGCTGTCGAAGTCGTCGGCCACCAAGGCCACGTGGGGGGTGTCGTCCCCTAAGCGGAAGGGCTCGGTGCGGCCCACCTCCTGGCATAACTCCAACTGGAAGTCCGTCACACCGTCCCCCAGAAAGACCAGCTCCCAGCTGCGGTCGGGCATGGACAGCTCCCGCTGGGGGGTGAGGCCCAGGGCTTCCCGGTAAAAGCGCAGGCTGCGGGGCAGGTCCAGGACGTGGACGCAGACGTGTTTCAATGTGGTCATGGGTGAAAACCTCCTGTTACTTGGTGCCATATCAACAATATGGGAGGATTATAGCATATTCCACTAGGGAGAAAAAGGGCGCGGGCCATGAATTTTTGCAAAAAGACTAGGCAAACGGCAGAAAATGGGGTATGATACTGATATTGTAGCTTAAAAAACCAAGGGCCTGGCCCAGAGGCCGGAGCAATACAGCAAACAGGCAAACTAGAAAAGGAGGGGGTCACACAATGAAATTGACCTTTTTCGGCGCGGCGAAAGCTGTCACCGGCAGTTGCCACTGCGTGGAAGTAAACGGGAAGAAGATCCTCATCGACTGCGGCTTGCAGCAGGGGCGGGACGAGCAGGACAACAGCGTCCTGGACTTCGCCCCCAACTACATTGACTACGTGGTGGTCACCCACGCCCACATCGACCACTCCGGCCGGATTCCCCTGCTCATCAAGCAGGGCTTCCAGGGGCAGATTTTCACCACCCGCCTCACCGGGCAGCTCATGTCCATCATGCTCCGGGACTCCGCCCACATCCAGGAGATGGAGGCCCAGTGGAAGAACCAGAAGGGCAAGCGAGCCGGACGGGAGCCGGTGGAACCCCTGTACACCGTGGCCGACGCCGAGCAGGTGGACGAGCACCTGTTCACCGTGGAGTACGGCCAGATGGTGGAGCTCTTTGAGGGGGTGAAGCTCCGCTTCATCGACGCCGGCCACCTGCTGGGTTCTGCCAGCGTGGAGATGTGGTTGAAGGAGGGGGACGTGGAGAAGAAAATCCTCTTCTCCGGGGACCTGGGCAACATCAACCAGCCGGTGATCCGGGACCCCTCCTATATCCGGGGGGCGGACTACGTGGTGATGGAGAGCACCTATGGCGACCGCAACCACGAGCCTGTGGCCTCCTACACGGCGGAGCTGGCCAAGATCATCGACGATACCTTTGCCAAGGGGGGCAATGTTATCATCCCCGCCTTTGCCGTGGGTCGGACCCAGGAGCTGCTGTACTTCATGCGGGAGATGAAGCGGGACGGCATGGTACACAGCAACCCCGACTTCACCGTGGTGGTAGACTCCCCCCTGGCCAACGAGGCCACTAAGATATTCTCCGGGGACCTGCGGGGCTACCTGGACGAGGAGGCCATTGAGGTGATCCAGGGGGGCGAGCGGCTCTTTACCTTCCCCGGCCTGATGATGACGGAGAGCAGCGAGGAATCCAAGCTGCTGAATATGGACAAGGCCTCCAAGGTGATTATCTCCGCGTCCGGCATGTGCGACGCGGGGCGTATCCGCCACCACCTGAAGCACAACCTGTGGCGGGAGGAATGTGCCATTGTGTTTGTGGGCTACCAGGGGGAGGGCACCCTGGGCCGCCACCTTCTCAACGGCGCCGACCAGGTGCGGCTGTTCGGGGAGGACATCAAGGTCAATGCCACCATCCATAATTTCAAGGGCCTGTCCTCCCATGCCGACCGGGACCATCTCCTCAAGTGGATCGAAGCGGTGGACGAGCCCGCCCCCCAGCAGATTTTCGTGGTCCACGGTGACCCCCAGGTGACAGAGATCTTTGCCAACAGCCTCCGGGAGCGGGGGATGCCTGCCCACGCGCCCCTGTACGAAGAGGTGTTCGACCTGGCTGCCAACAAGATGCTGGCCGCCGGTGTGGAACTGGAGCCCAAGAAGGTCAGCTACGAGTCTGTAGGCCATGTGTCTGTGGCCTATCACGAGCTGGAAGTGGCGGCGATGGACCTGATGGCCATCATCCGCGCCAGCAAGGGTGGGGCCAACAAGGACCTGAAGAAGATGACCGCCCAGATTCGCGCCATGGCCGAGAAGTGGCAATCGTAAAAACGGAACCATCACAGGACAGGCGCGGGGACAGGTCGTGTCCCCGCGCCCCTTTGGGAAGGAGAAGGAGGGGTACCATGAGACGTTTTCTATCCCGGGCTCTGGCGCTGATCTTGTGCCTGAGCCTGTGCCTGGCCCCGGCAGTCCAGGCGCTGACAGCGGACCAGCTCAAGGAGCTCTTGCAGGAGCACTATTTGAATGACATCCCCCAGGCCGCCCTGGATGCCCAGACGGTGGAGGAGGTCATTGAGGCACTAAACGATCCCTACACCGTGTACATGGACGCAGAGGAATACCAGGCCATGCTGGACAGCATGTCAGACCAGCAGGTGGTGGGCATCGGCATCTCCGCCACCGCCACAGAGGAGGGGCTCCTCATCATGGGGACCTATGACGGCTCTCCTGCCCAAAAGGCGGGTCTGGTGGCCGGGGACCTCATCCTACAGGTGGCGGGCCACAACACCGCCGGGGAGACAGCGGCGACCATCACCGCCTGGCTCCAGGGGGAGGAGGGCAGCAAGGTGGATATCCTGGTCCGCCACGCCGACGGACGGGAGCGGTCTTATACCATCTCCCGGGCCCCGGTGAAGATACCCGCCACGGTGACGGAGAAGCTGGAAGATAGCTCCACCGGTTACATCAACTGCACCACCTTCGGCAGCGAGACCTTGGGCCATTTCACCGAGGGCACCCAGGCCTATGACGACGTGAATTTGTGGATTGTGGACCTGCGCCAAAACGGCGGTGGGGATGTCTACGCCGTCACCCAAACCCTGGGCACCTTCCTGGGGGAGGGGACCATGTTCTATCTCCGGGACGGAGAGGGGAAGTATTACTACTACGCGTCCAGCCAGGAGAGCACCACCATCTATCCCGCCATCGTCCTCACCAGCCCTATGACCGCCTCCGCGGCGGAGATATTCGCCTTGGCGGTGAAGGACCAGGCCGGTGGGCTGGTGATCGGGGCCCACACCTTTGGCAAGGGCGTGGCCCAGCTGATTCTCAGCGAGGCTCAGTTGCCAGAGACCTTTGACCAGGGGGACGCCCTAAAACTTACCGCCTATCAGTACTACGGCTCCGAGGGCAACACCGCCCAGAACATCGGCGTTGTCCCTGACCTGCTGGTGGCGGCAGAGGATGCCGATGAGATTGCCCAGCTCTTTTCCTCTCAGTCCCCCGCCGGGGACACCAACGGCTGGCTGCGGCTGCACCTGGGGGGCTGGCGCTGGTATGTGGAGATCGCCAAGGCCATGACGGCGGACAACGCCCCCTACTTTGCGGAACTGCTCTCCGCCCTGCCCCCCAGCGCGGAGCTATACCTGGGCAATGGGGCAGACTGGACCCGGACCACCGCCGCCCAGGTGGCGGCCAACACCGGCGTGGCAGGCTACGCCCCCCGGGTGTTCACCGACGTGGCGGGGCGGGACTGTGAGCGGGCGGCCAACACCCTGCACACCTATGCCATGCTCAACGGCTACGCCGACGGCAGCTTCCGCCCCGACGGCACCATCACCCGGGCGGAGTTCTGCGCCCTGCTGTGCCAGGCCATGGGCCTGCGCCTGCCTGCCCAGGCATACCACTTCACCGATGTGGCGGAGGATGCCTGGTATAACGTCTACATCCAGGGTGCTGTGGGGGCAGGCTATATGAACGGCGTGGGAGAGGGCCGCTTTGACCCCCAAGGGCTGGTGACCCATGAGCAGATGATTACAGTGCTGGGCCGTATGAGCGCAGAGCTGAACATGACCCTGCGCAGCGCGTCCCAGGCAGTCCCCGCCCAGACTGGCGTGCCGGGGGAATATAGCAGTTGGTCCCAGCCCTGGGCGTGGCTGCTGGCCAAGAGCCAGAAGAACGTATTCGGCAGGCCCCTGAATTTGCTCTACAATGACTTGGAATACATCGCCCCCCAGGCCCCCTCCACCAGAGGGGAGACCGCCCAGGTGCTATATAACATCTACTATGCAGTGTCGGTGATCAATTACTAAATTACGAAATAAGACGACAAAACCACCGGGACGGCCAAAGGGCTGTCCCGGTGGTTTTATGGTTATGATTTGGTAGACATGGGGGGGCGCAGCAGCAGGGAAGCAATCCCCAACACCACCAGCCCCAGTACTGCCCCGATCCCCGCGCTGAGGAGGGTACGGATAAGGGAGAGATGGACGGGGGTGAAGATGTGGCAGAAGGTGTTCACCACCGATACGGAGCCCACCGCCGCCAACACCCCCAGGGGCAGTTCCAGCACCGCCATACGCCGTCTGGCTGCCAGCAAGAACAGGGCCAGCACCGGGAAAGCCATGAGCATTTCCTTGGTGCGGGGGCGGACGTAAAGGGTCTGCTCCAACCAGGTTCGGACAGCCAGTTCTAAGCGGCTCACCGGGAGGGGGCTGTCCCCAGAGCGCAGCACCAGCAGGAACAGGGCTGCCGCCACGCACAGAACCACCACCGCCACCAGCAGCGGCGAGGGCCTTTGCCGTTCCTCCTTGGGGCGGCGGCGAAGGGCCAGGAACAACAGCACCGCCGTGACGGCCAGGGGGAGCAGCTGTGCCAGCTTTACCCCTGTAAACACCTGGAATTCCAACAGATAGGCCCGGGTGGACAATAGGGCCCCAATGGTCAGCCCTCCCGCCAGGCTGATGGCCAGCAGCAGGCCCAGCAGGGCCAGATAGCCCAGGGGGAGGGGGAGGGCTTGCAGCCGTTTCCCCCGTCCGGCACATAGGGCGGCAAAGAGCAGTCCTGTGAAGCAGGGGGCCAGCACCGCTGTCCCAAAGGAGAGCAAGGTCTGCAACAGCGCCGGACGGAGGAATGCCCCGCCCACCGCAACCAGAAGGCCCAAGAGGAGAAGCGCGTTTTTCCCCCAGCCAGGGAGGGGCAGGACCAGCCCCAGGAACAGTACCGCCAGGGCCGCCGGGAGCAGCGCCGCCCCAGCCAACAGCAGGGGGGAGCGCTGGGGGGCGTCCATAGAGGAGAAGGTCTCCCCCAGGGTCAGCCCCCGGCGTTCCAGCCGTGTCCCCAGGCCGTCCAATAAGTCCTGGTATGCCGCCGGGTCTGTGACCATCCCGCCGCCCTCGTGTTCCAGAGGGGTGAGGATGATGAGACGCATGGAGCGGTCTGTGACAGCCCGGAAGAGGATGTTTTCATTTTCCGAGGGGGCGTCGCCGGTTTTTTCATAGTGGTAGCTGTAGGCGTCGTAGAGATAGAGGGCCTTGACCATGGGCCCCGCCCAGCTCTCTGGGTCAAAGGCCGGGTCTGTGACCACCCCAGTGCGGTTGTAGTTCTCCACCAGGACCAGGGGAACCGTGCTGTCCCCCTGGGGCAGGCCGGGGGCCTCATATCCCTTTGTCCCCCGCAGGGGAGGCGTGGGGAGGAGGAAGGCGTCCCCAGGCTGGGCGGTCTCCCCAGCCCGGGCAACGGCCATGCCATAGGCTTGGGCTAAGCCGGTGGGGGCTTCTGTACCGTCGGGGAAGATCAGGTAGTGGACCCCGGCCTGGGATAAATCAGACAACCAATCCTCCACGCTTCGCCCATCTGCCGCAGACAGGAACCCCACGTCCAGAATGCTTATGGCACAGGCCACTTGGTTGGATTGCTGCTCTGCCTGGACCCGTCCAAAGAGCAGGACCAGGGAGCAGACAAGCCCCACAAGGGCCATAATACATAAGAGGGGATTTCGTTTCAGTGTTTCCATGGGCACCTCCTAAGAGCGGGAGAAGGAGGCCAGGCAAGCCCGGCCCATCAGCAGCAAGTAGACCCCCAGGGTCGCACAGCCCAGGGCACCGCACTTCACCACCAGCATCAGCTTCCCGTCCGCCGCCCCCAGCAAGGCGTTGGAGGCCACGGCAAGCCCCAGGTAGAGGAGGACGGACAGGACCGCCCCCGCCAGCAGCCGCAGGGGGTGGAGGACGCCCCGAACCTTGCCCCGGAGGAACAGCAGCAACAGCACCACCCCGCCCAGGGTGAGCATCAGGGACGTGGCCACCGCCAGGGCCCCCGGTGTGGGGCACAGGGACATCAGCAGGAGATTCAAGAGGAAGTTGCCCCCCAGAACCCCCAGGTTGACGAAGAGGGGGGCGCGGGTGTCGTGCATGGCGTAATAGGCCTTGGCCAGCAGGTCCAGCAGGGCGAAGCCCACCATGCCCAGGGCGTAGCGGGCAAAGACCATGCCGGTGAGGGCGGTGGAGTCCGTAGTAAAACTCCCCCCCTCAAACAGCACCCGGATGATGGGGATGCCGAACACGGAGAACACCGCGCTCAGGGGCAGCAGCAGCAGGATGGTCCCCTCCACCACTTCCCCCACATAGGCCCGGTATGCCCCGTCCTCCATGGTGGCGTGGCGCTCACTCCACTTGGGGAACATCACCGCGCCGATGCTGTAAATCAGGGTGGTGATCACAGGGGTGAAGAGCTTGTCCGCATAGTAAAAGGCGGAGGTGACCCCCTCCCCCAGGGGGGCGGCCATGTTGGTGTCCAGCAGGTAGCAGAAGAGGAAGACCGCCGTGGTAAAGGCTGTGACCACAGCGGTGCGCAGGTACAGGGGCAGGTAGTCCGCTTTCAGGTCCAGGCGGAAGTGGAAGCGGTAGCGCTCCCGCACCAGGTAGGGCAGGGTCATGGCCAGTTGCAGCACCCAGGCCGCGCTGCTCACCACCGCGAAAGCGGCCACGGACATCTGGGCCCCCACAAAGAGCAAAAGGCCGCACAGGGCCACGTTGTAGAGCAGGCTCAGGCTCCCTTGGAGGGAGTAGTGCCCCATGGCCTGGAACAGGGCCATCAACAGGTAAGTGACCACAATCAGGGGCAGGGTGAGGGCCATTACCGTGACATACCAGCGGAAGGAGTGCCCGGAATGCCCGGTGGCCTGTCCCAGCAGTCCGGTGGCCCCCAAAAACAGGACCACTGCCGTGACGGCCAGGCTCACCAGAAGGGTCACGGAGAGGAGATTGTCCGCGGTGCGAAAGGCCAGGGCCCGGTCCTTGGACAGTTTTTGGGCAAAAATAGGCACTGCCGCGAGACACAGGGCGTAGGCGGCAGTTGTGAACAAATAGATCGTGGAATTGTTGGCGGCGGTAAACAGGTCCACCTCGGCGGTGGTCCCGAAGGCACGGGCTTGCAGGATGTCCCGCACCATCCCCAGGCCCTTGGCCACCAGCGTGAGGAGTGCCACCCAGGAGATGGCACGCAGGGCGGATTTTTTCATAGGTATGCCTCTTTGGTCGAACGCATCGGACAAAAACTCATGAATTTGGATATTATATTGTATCATGAAAGCCAGGTCGATTCAAGTATAAATTGGGCCGCCCTCCGGCGGGGCCGGAGGGCGGCATGGAAAAACACGGCTCAAAAGTAGGCCCGCAAGGCGGCGGCTGAGGGCTCCGGGAGCTGTAGGGTCAGGCGCAGGCCGTTCAGTTCCAGGGTGGTATAGGGGATATCCTGGTAGACCGTAAAGACACACAGTGCCTCCATTTGCCGCTCCTCCGGCCGCTGGCCCAGCTTGAGGGTCTCTGTCTGGGTGTAGGTGATGGTCCCCAGGGGGACCGCCCCGTGGGGGAGGCTGGACATCGCCCAGTCGTCTGTCTCCACGGCGTCGTTCAGAATGCGGGAAAATGCGTCCAGTTCCGCCGGGTCATCCAGGACCTGGGTTACCTCGGAGGA
>NZ_JBQILM010000019.1:0-40623 GCF_056797215.1 Evtepia sp. | reverse complement strand
ATGATGCACAAGCCCATCCTGGGCCTCATTGAGAACTACAGCTATTTCCAGTGCCCCAACTGCGGGGAGCGCCACAGCATTTTTGGTGAAAGCAAGCTGGAAAAGGTGGCGGCGGACCTGGGGCTGAAAGTCTTGGCCCAGCTGCCCATGGACCCGGAGCTGGCCCAGGCCATCGACCGGGGTGAAGTGGAGTCCATTGAGACAGAGACCAATTATCTTGCGCCGGTGGCGGAAGAGCTTTTGAAGCTATAACACAAAAGGGCTGCCGATAGGGCAGCCCTTCCCTTTGGATTGGGTTTCCACCCAGCACCCATTGTCCGGGGGAAGTACATAGGAGAAACGATATGAAACTGATTTCCTGGAACGTCAACGGCCTGCGGGCCTGTATGAAAAAAGACTTCATGGCCTCCTTTGAGGCCTTGGGGGCAGATATCTTCTGCCTGCAAGAGACCAAGCTCCAGCACCACGCGGGGCAAATCCAGCTAGAGCTGCCGGGGTACCACCAGTTCTGGAACAGCGCGGAGAAGAAAGGGTACTCTGGGGTGGCGGTGTTCACCAAGGAGGAGCCCTTGTCTGTGGCCTACGGCTTAGGGATCCCGGAACACGACCAGGAGGGGCGGGTGATTACGGCGGAGTACCCTGGCTTCTATCTGGTGTGCTGCTACACCCCCAACTCCCAGGATGAGCTAAAGCGCCTGGCCTACCGGATGGAGTGGGAGGACGCCATGCGCTCCCATCTGTGCCAGCTGGACCAGCGCAAGCCGGTGGTATACTGCGGGGACCTGAATGTGGCCCATGAGGAGATTGACTTGAAGAACCCCAAGACCAACCACAAGAACGCTGGCTTTACCGATGAGGAGCGGGGGAAGCTGACGGCGCTGTTAAATTCCGGGTTTGTAGACAGCTTCCGGGCCCTATACCCGGACTTGGAGGGGGCGTACTCCTGGTGGAGCTACCGGATGAAGGCCCGGGAGCGGAATGCGGGGTGGCGGATTGATTATTTCATCGTATCCCAGCGGCTGATGGGGCAGGTGAAGGGCGCGGCCATCCACGGGGAGATTTTTGGCAGCGACCACTGCCCGGTGGAGCTGGTGTTGGAGGGGTGACCTGACCCATTGCAGGCGGCCCCTTTGCTTTGGCAATAAAAAAACGCCCTGGCGATTGACATTTCCCTGGAAAACTGGTAAAATAGAGCATAGGAAATGGCATTCGCCTTTGGGCGGATGGGTTATACATTCCGTTTATCTTAAGAAAGTCAAGATAAACATATTCGGCAGCTATGGGGAGTTGCCGCTCCCCATAGCCTGCGCAGGCGCCAAACCGCCTACACAACGGGATTCTATCCCGCGCCTATCATCATTATAACATATTCCGAACCTACTTTTCAAGTCCGTATACGGCAGATAAACAACGGCAGCGCAGGCACACAACGGGTAGGTAGTGGGATAGGATTTCCGGGACTGTGATGTGAAAAGCACTGTGTAGGTCATAAGTGAAATTATGCCTGCATGGTGTTTTCTTGCTTTCTCCGAAGTCGAGATGGGGTGGGGGCATGGCCATCCCCCGCCCCCGGCAGCGGAGCATAGACAGGGCCAAGCCTTGCATGGGGCGGCGTGTGTCGCCCCGGCGGTGGATTTTTTCCAAAAAGCCACCGCCCCCTCTTGACAGAGGAGGCGGCAGCGGGTATACTACAGCTAGAGGGGTCGGTCAGCGGCTGACCCGAATGTTTTTAATTGATAGTAGCCGCCTGGGTCGCAGCCGGGCGGTTACTTCTTTTTTCTCTGGTCATTCCGCACTGTATGCACAAAAGCAAGCAGGTTGAGAACAACAAGAGCAATCTGACACACATCCGTGACACTAGAAATATGGATGATAACGGTCATAGCTCCTCCCCCTTTCCAGGGGGCAAATCGAAAGAAGAGATTCACCCCCTCAGACTATGTAAGAGGGCCACCCGCCTTAAGACTTATCCTTTCGCCGTAGCCTTTTCAGTTTACCACAGTTCGACAGGAAATACAAGAAAAAACCGCCGCCCCCTCTTGACAGAGGGGGCGGCAGCGGGTATACTACAGCTAGAGGATTCAGTCGGCGGCTGGTCCCAGACATTTACTTTTTATAGTAGCCGCTTGGGTTGCAGCCAGGCGGCTACTTCTTCATCTCCGGCCATTCCGCACTGTATGCACTAAGGCAAGCAGATTGAGAACAACAAGAGCAATCTGACATACATCCGTAACGCTGGTGATATGGATGATAATCGTCATGGCCCCTCCCCCTTTCCGGGGGCAAATCCAAAGAAGTGATTGAACCCCCTTTATGTAATGGGGGCCAACCGCCTTTGACGTTTCCTTTCGCTGTAGCCTCCCCATCATACCACACTTCGACATATCTGGCAAGCATCACCACCCGAAACGAAAACCGGGTGGTGATGTTTTCGTTTTTTCTGACGGAAGCGCTGGCGTGAAACTGCAAAAAACCGACAGAAACAGAGGGGAATCCTTGAAAAATTGTCTCCCTTGTGGTATAGTATACCTTATATAATGATAAGATAGCCGGAGGAACCACTTTTGAGAGAGACCCAGACCATCCCCCTTGCACAGGTCCAGCGCCAATTGCAGCTGTGCCGTCAACTCCGCGCCCTGCTCCCCGGGGAGGAGGGCAGGCGCACCGCTTTCGTAGACACCTATGGCTGCCAGCAGAATGAGGCGGACTCGGAACGCCTGCGGGGCTATTTACAGGAAATGGGCTTCTCCTTCGTCCAGGAGGCGGAGGGGGCCGATTTGGTGTTGCTGAATACCTGCGCCATCCGGGACCACGCCGAGCAGCGGGTCTATGGCAACGTGGGGGCCCTGTCCCACACCAAGCGCCGTCACCAGGAGCAGCTCATCGTCCTGTGCGGCTGTATGGCCCGGCAGGACCACGTGGCCCAGCGGCTGCGGACATCTTTCCCCTATGTAGACCTGGTGTTCGGCCCCCAGCTCCTTTGGAAGTTCCCAGAGCTGTTGTGGGAAAAGCTCAGCAGCGGCAAGCGGGTGTTCGCCACCCAGGATGTCCCCGGCACCGTGGCTGAGGGTATCCCCCAAGTGCGGGGCAGCCAGGTGAAGGCCTGGGTGTCCATCCTCTACGGCTGCAACAATTTCTGCACCTACTGTGTGGTCCCCTACGTCCGGGGCCGGGAGCGCAGCCGCCTGCCCCAGGATATCATCGCCGAAGTCCAGGCACTGGCCCAGGCGGGGTACCGGGAGATCACCCTCCTAGGCCAGAACGTAAACTCCTACGGCAAGGACCTAGGCCTTGGGATTGACTTCGCCTGGCTCTTGCAGCAGCTGGACCAGATCCCCGGGGACTTTATCCTGCGCTTTATGACCAGCCACCCCAAGGACGCCTCCCCCAGGCTCTTCGACACCATGGCCGCCTGCGAAAAGCTGGCCCCCGCCCTGCACCTGCCCTTCCAATCCGGCAGCAGCCGGGTCTTGCAGGCCATGAACCGGGGTTACAGCCGGGAGGACTATTTGGAAAAAATCCAGCAGCTCCGGGCCCGTATCCCAGAGGTGGTGCTCACCTCCGACGTGATCGTAGGCTTTCCCGGGGAAACCCAGGAGGAATTTGAGGAGACCTTGTCCCTGATCCAGGCGGTCCAGTTTGACGCCCTGTTCACCTTCATCTTCTCCCCCAGAAAGGGCACCAAGGCCGCCGCCCTCCCAGACCCCATGCCCAAGGAACAGAAAAGCGCCAACTTCCAAACCCTCCTCCAACACCAAAACGCCATCTCCGCCCAGCGCCACCAGCGCTACGTGGGGAAGGAATGGACCTGCCTGGTGGACGGCCAGGGGAAGGACGGCAGGCTCACCGCCCGGACCCGGGGCGGGCGGCTCATCCATTTGCAGGGGGACCCCGCCTTGATCGGGAGCTGGCAGCGGGCCTATATCCATGACGCCTCCACCTGGGCGCTGTTTGGGACCATTGCAGAGTAGAGAAAGAGAGACGATATGGCAGATTTGACCCCCATGAGAAAACAATACTACGGCGCCAAACAGCAGTACCCCGACTGCCTGATTTTCTTCCGCCTAGGGGATTTTTACGAGCTCTTTGACGAGGACGCCAAGCTGGCCGCCCAGGAGCTGAACCTCACCCTCACCACCCGGGACCGGAACAAGCCCCCGGAAAAACGCACCCCCATGTGCGGGGTCCCCTACCACGCGGCGGAAAACTACATCCGCCGCCTCATCGACAAGGGGTACAAGGTGGCCATCTGTGAGCAGACCGAGCCCCCGGACAAGGCCAAGGGCCTGGTGGACCGGCAGATCATCCGGGTGGTCACCCCCGGCACCCTTTTGGAGGAGAATTTCCTGGCCGAAGGGGAGAACAACTTCCTGGCCGCCCTGTGGGTGGAGGAAACGGAGGGGGCGGGGCTGTGCCTGGGGGACCTGTCCACCGGGGAGATCGTCCTCACCAGCTTCCCCTTTGCGGGCTGGGAGCGCCGGGCCATCAGCGAGTTGGCCCGTTTCTCCCCCAGGGAGCTGCTCCTCTCCCCCATTGCCCACCAGGACAAGGACTTCCTCTCCCTGCTGGCCTACAAGCCCAACTGCCGGATTGAAAAGGCCGGGAAGGAGCGTTTCCATCTGCAAAAGGCCAAGGCCCTGGTGAAAAAGCAGTTTACCCAGGGGCTGGACACCCTCCCCCCCGACGCCCACAGCACCATCCGGGCAGTGGGGGGCCTGATGGACTACCTCTACGACACCCAGAAAACAGACCTGAGCTATATCAATACCCTACGCTATTACGACACCAGCGGCTTCTTAGACCTGGACCCCACCGCCCGGCGGAATTTGGAGCTCACGGAGACCATCCGCAGCCAGGAGAAAAAGGGCTCCCTGCTGTGGGTGCTCAACAAGACCCGCACCTCCATGGGCAGCCGCCTGCTGCGCAGCTGGCTCCAACGGCCCCTGGTGGACCCGGTGGCCATCACCCACCGGCTGGAAATGGTGTCCTGGCTCAAGGACGACAGCCTGGCCCGGGGGGAGCTGCAAGCCCTCATGAAGGAGATCGGGGACCTGGAACGCCTGATTTCCAGGGTGGCCTACGGCAGCGCCGGGCCCCGGGACCTGGTGGCCCTCAGCGCCAGCCTGTCCAAAGTGCCCCCCCTGCAAGCCCTGCTCCCGGAAAACAACCTGCCCCCAGGCCTTTCCCAGCTGCGCACGGACCTAAAAGGCCTGCCAGAGCTGTGCAAGCTCCTGGACCAAGGCCTCGTGGAAACGCCCCCCCTCTCCCCCAAGGAGGGCAACCTAATCCGCACCGGCTTTGACGTGGACGTGGACCAGTTCCGGGAAATCCTAAACGACACCAAGGGCGTCCTGCTGCGCATGGAGAACCGGGAGAAGGAGCGCACAGGGATCAAGTCCTTGAAGGTCAGCTACAACAAGGTCTTTGGCTATTACATCGAGGTCTCCAAGTCCAATTACGACCTGGTGCCTGAGGATTACATCCGCAAGCAGACCTTGGTAAACTGCGAGCGCTTCATCACCCAGGAATTAAAAGAGCTGGAACACACCATCCTCTCCGCCCAGGACCGGATGGTGGCCTTGGAGTATACCATCTTCTGCCAGTTCCGGAAAATCACCACCGCCCAGACCGCAGACATCCAGCGCATCGCCCAGGCGGTGGCCCAGCTGGACGTGCTGTGCAGCTTTGCCCAGACGGCGGCGGAGAACGAGTACTGTATGCCCGTGGTGGACCGCTCCGGGATCATCGACATCAAGGAGGGGCGGCATCCGGTAGTGGAGGCCATGACCACAGGCTTCGTGCCCAACGACACCTACATGGACGGCAAGGAGCACCGGGCCGCTATCATCACCGGCCCCAACATGGCGGGCAAGTCCACTTACATGCGCCAGGTGGCCCTGATGGTGATCTTGGCCCAGATGGGCTCCTTCGTCCCCGCCAAATCTGCCCGTATCGGCATCGTAGACAAGATATTCACCCGCATTGGGGCCTCCGACGACCTGGCGGGGGGGAAGTCTACCTTCATGGTGGAGATGAGCGAGGTGGCCCAGCTCCTGGAACACGCCAGCTCCAATAGCCTGCTGATTCTGGACGAGATCGGCCGGGGTACCTCCACCTATGACGGGATGAGCATCGCCCGGGCAGTGCTGGAATGGTGCGCCGACCCCAACCGCCTGGGGGCCAAAACCCTCTTTGCCACCCACTACCATGAATTGACGGTCCTGGAAGGGCAGTTGCCAGGGGTGAAGAATTATAACATCGCCGCCAAAAAGCGGGGGAAGGATATCGCCTTTTTGCGGAAAATCCTCCCCGGCGGGGCGGACCAGAGCTATGGCATCGAGGTGGCCCAACTGGCTGGTTTGCCGGAAGAGGCCATCTGCCGGGCCAGGGAGATTTTGGAGGAGCTGGAACAGGGGGCAGGCCAGCCAGAATATGCCCCGCCCATCCCCGCCAAACACTTCCCCTCCGCCCAAGAAATCCAGGAAAAGAGTATATTGGACGAGCTGCGGAAAATGACCGTGGAGGAATTGACCCCTTTGCAGGCTCTGACAACTTTGACTATATGGAAGGAATTGCTTTAAGTTATACAATCCCAACGTCCCCAAAAAGAAACCAACGCAAGCCCAAACCTCCCCTATCCCCCACCACTTCCTAGATGGGAACGGGCCAATCCGAGAGAAAAAACGAAGAAATCAAACCAACCCACCTTCCAGCACCGGCACAACGCACCCACCTTGTGGCCGGGAGCTCCGGCCCGGTCGGCCTACGGGTGGTGGACGGAAGCACCAGGGAGGTCGGGCGAATACATACCACACACGGTAAGCCTGTCAGGCTCGCCCCCGTGTTTTTTCCGTCCGCTTTTTTCTGATATTAGTTTCACTTAAAAATCTGACATGACAATGTCTGATTTTTATAGCGCGAAGCGCGTGTGAAACTTTATGCAGCGCAAAAAAGCGGACAAAAGGGCTCCCGCACGGTGCGGGAAGGAGAAACAACGGGGCTGTGGGGTAGCACGTCAAGTGGTGCGCTGGTTGGTGGTACGGTTTCCAACAGGGGGCCTCGTTCCTGCGGAACATTGGCGATTGCGGGCGCTGCCCGCACCCGGCAGGGACGCCGTCCCTGCACTCTGCCAGAGGCGCCGCCTCTGGACTCCGCCACCTTTTGGAAAAGGTGGACGAAAACTCCGCTTTAGAAGACGAGAGGTTTTCCGCATTTTCCACACGATTTCTGTTGATGTGGAGAAATCCCCCACATTCCCCACAAGACCCTGTTCCTTCCTGTGGAAAAAAAGTGGAAACCCTGCACCCCCCTGGTGGAGAAATTTTTCCCGTTCTATCAACACTTTCCCCGAGTTTTCCACAATCCACAGCCCCTACTACAACGATTACTAAAAAATATCCTATCCTCCCTCTATGGGGGGAGAAATCCCAGCATTCGATTTTTCAACCAACGGAGGAGTTTCTATGAAGTTTAGCTGCGAAAAGGCCCTGCTCCAGGGGGCCGTCTCTACTGCCTCCCGGGCGGTGTCCCCCAAGAGCACCATCCCCGCCCTGGAAGGCCTGCTCCTGGAGGCCGACAGCCACGGCCGCCTCACCATCACCGGCTATAACCAGGAGACGGGCATCCGCTCCTCTATGGAAACGCAGGTCCAGGAGCCCGGCGCCGCCGTCCTCCCTGCTCGGCTCTTTGGGGAGATCATCCGCAAAATGCCCGACGACGTGCTGGTCTTTCAAGAGGAAAAGGGCAAGGTACACCTGCGCTGCGGCATGAGTGAGTTTAACCTCTCCGGCATCAACGCCGAGGATTTCCCCCAGCTGCCCACGGTGGAATACCAAAATTCCTTTTCCATTCCCGAGGGTACCCTGCGCTCCATGATCTCCCAAACCCTCTTCGCCGTAAGCCAGGACGAGAGCCGCCCGGTGCATACCGGCTCCCTCTTCGTGGTGGAGGAGGACGACAAGTTCACCCTGGTGGCGGTGGATGGCTTCCGCCTGGCCCTGCGCCGGGAGGCCGTCACAGAGCGCAACGGGGCCTTTGAGTTTGTGGTCCCCGGCCCCTCCCTGGCGGAGGTGGAGAAAATCTGCCGGGAAAGCGAGGACTTGGTGGAGATCCACCAGGGCCAGCGGCATGTCCTTTTCAAGATTGGAGAGACCATCTTGATTGCCCGCCGGCTGGAAGGGCAGTTTTTGGCCTGGCGGCAGGCCATCCCCAGGAATAACCCCATCACCATCTGCGCCGAGAGCAAAAAACTGGTGAGCTGTATTGAGCGGGTGTCCCTCATCGTCAGTGAAAAATTGAAAAGCCCCCTGCACTGCATCCTAAAGGACGGCAGCATCGACCTCTCCACCAAAACGGCCATCGGCCAAGCCCACGACTGCTGCGACATCGAGGGGGACGGGGGCGGCTTGGAGATTGGGTTCAACAACCGCTACCTCATGGACGCCCTGAAGGCTGCCCCCAGCGAGAAGGTAACGCTGGAATTTTCCAGCCCCATCACCCCTTGTATCATCGTGCCCACCCAGGGAGAGGAGAATTTCCTCTTTATGGTCCTCCCGGTGCGGCTGAAAGCGGAGTATTGATACTATGGAAAAAATATCCATCACCACAGAATATATCAAATTGGAATCCCTGCTAAAGCTGGCCAACCTGGTGGGCAGCGGCGGAGAGGCAAAGCTGCTGATTCAAGAGGGGGAGGCCAAGGTCAACGGCGCGGTGTGTACCCAGCGGGGGAAGAAGCTGCGGCCTGGGGACCAGGTCAGCTTCCAGGGTCAGGAGCTTGAGGTCCAGTGAACCTCCGCTCCATCACCTTGGAGGGCTGGCGCAACTACGAAAGCTTCTGCGCGGACTTCCACCCAGAGCGCAACGTCATCTTTGGCAAAAACGCCCAGGGCAAGACGAATTTGTTGGAGGCGATTGCCTTCCTCTCCACCGCCCGCTCCCACCGGGCCCGGGGGGACCGGGAGCTCATCGGCTTCCAGCGGGACCGGGCCAATATCACCGCCCAAGTGGAGAGCCGGGGGCGGCACTTTACCATAGAGTTGCAGCTCCTCCGGGGGGCGCGGCGGCGGATTTTCATCAACCAGGTGAAGGCCAAAAATGCCGCCGCCCTGTCGGAAGTGCTGCAAACGGTGCTGTTCTGCCCAGAGGACCTGTCCCTGATCCGGGCGGGGGCGGCGGAGCGGCGGGGGTTTTTGGACCACGCCATCTGCCAGCTGCGGCCCCGCTATGCCCAGGCTTTGGGGCAGTACCACCGGCTGTTGGAGCACAAAACCCGGATTTTACGGGATTGGGAGAAAAACCCCGGCCTGTTGGAGGTCTTGGAGGAGTTCAACGAGGCCATGGCCCGGGTTGGTGCCCTGGTGATCCACTACCGGGCCCATTTTATCCAGAAATTGGCCCAGCGGGCGGCGGCAATCCAGGGGGAGTTCTCCGGGGGGCGGGAGGTTTTGGGGCTCCAATACCGCACCGTCTCCACAGTGGAGGACCCCTTGCGGCCTACGGTGGAGCTGTATGAGGCCATCCGGTCCCATCAGGAGAGCCACCGGCGGGGGGAGTTGGAGTCCCGCTCCTGCCTGTCGGGGCCCCACAAGGACGACTTGGTGGCGGAGATTGACGGGCGCAGTGCCCGGCAGTTTGCCTCTCAGGGGCAGACCCGGACGGCGGCGCTGTCGCTGAAGCTGGCGGAGCGGGAGATTTTCCAGGGGGATACTGGCCAGTGGCCGGTTTTGCTTTTGGATGATGTCCTTTCGGAGTTGGACGCGCCCCGGCGGGCGTTTGTGTTGGAGCGAATTGTGGGGGGGCAGGTGTTTGTTACGGGGTGTGAAGCACCGGATCCAACGGTATTTGAAGGGAAATTGCTCCACATCTCCAACGGTGCTCTCATAGATTAAAGTTTTCGTCCACCTTTTTCAAAAGGTGGCGGAGTCCAGAGGCAGCGCCTCTGGGCAGGTTTGGGCGGCAGCCCAACTTACTGTCGTTCTTTATGCAACGTAGCATGTCACTTCCACGTGCCGTTTCTCCCGCACCGTGCGGGAAGCCCTTTGTCCGCTTTTTTTCAGAAAAAAAGCAGACGGAAAAAAACAACGGGGGCGAGACTGAGAGGCCTACCGTGCGGGGAACTTAGCGCCCGACCTCCCTGGTGCTCCCGTCCACCACCCATAGGCCGACCGGGCCGGAGCTCCCGGCCACAAAGTGGGTGCGTTGTGCCAGTGCTGGGAGGATAGTTGGGATTTCCATTTTCTCGTTTTTTCTCTCGGATTGGCTCGTTCCCATCTAGGAAGTGGTGGGGGATGGCGGTAGGGTGGGGCTTGCTACGTTTTCTTTTTTGGGAGGCGTTGGGCCTTGCTACGGTTTGTTTTGATGGGTTGGTTGTTTTTTTGTTTGTGCTGGTTGGTCCACAGTTTGGTCCCTTTTTGTGGATATCCTCCTGTCGTGGACGTGCATTCCACATTGTTTTCTTGAAATTTTCCCTTTGGTGTACCCATTCGTACACAGTTCGCCCCTGTTCCGGGGGTAAAATAGATGGGAGGCGTTTGCTATGTTCCATTTAATAATCGGCCTGTGGGCTATGGGGATGCTGGTGGCGGTGGTGCTGCTGGCCCTGGTGCCCCTGTGGGTGGGGCCCTTGTTGCAGCTGCTCATCAGCTTGGTGTCCCGGGGAAAGGTGGCCCGGTGGATTCCCGCGGTGCTGGGGGCTATGGGGCTCTCCGGCAGTGTCCGGGCCTTTTGCGGGGAAGGGGGTATCTTCCCACTGTGGGGGGTGCTGCTCTACTGGGCTGTCTACGGCCTGCTGCTCTGGGCGGCTTACGCCATGGCGGACCGCTTCCGGGCCTGGGTCCGGCGGCGGAGGAGGAGGTAGGCCCATGTACCTGCACTTAGGCGCGTCTACGGTGATCCACCAAAGTGACGTGCTGGGGATTTTTGACCTGGACAACACCACCGCCTCCTGGCGCACCCGGGACTTCCTGGCCCGGGCGGAACGGGAAGGCCGGGTGGTGAGCGTGGGGGAGGATTTGCCCAAAGCCTTCCTGCTGTGCCGGGACCGGGAGGGGGAGGTCATGGTCTACCTGACCCAGCTCTCCCCGGCCACCTTGGCGAAACGATTTTTATCCGATACTTTTGACCCTGTTTGATGTTTGGAGGTTTCCTATGATGGAATTAGAGAACAAAAATACCACTGCCGTAGACCATGAATATGGTGCCTCGGAAATCCAAGTGTTGGAGGGCCTGGAAGCGGTGCGCAAGCGCCCGGGCATGTACATCGGCTCCACCTCCTCCAGCGGCCTGCATCACCTGGTCTATGAGATCGTGGACAACGCTATCGACGAGGCCTTGGCGGGGTTCTGTACGGAAATTTCCGTGGACATCGGCCCCGGCAATGTGATTACCGTCCAGGACAACGGCCGGGGCATCCCTGTGGACATCCAGCAGCAGACCGGCAAGCCCGCCCTGGAGGTGGTGTTTACCATCCTCCACGCCGGGGGCAAATTCGGCGGCGGGGGCTATAAGGTCTCCGGCGGCCTCCACGGGGTGGGCGCCTCCGTGGTGAACGCTCTCAGCGATTGGCTCACCGTCCAGGTCCATAAGGACGGGAACATCTACGAGATGAAATTTTCCCGGGGCCAGGTGGTGCAGCCCATGACCATCACCGGCAAGACGGAGCACAGCGGCACCCAGGTGCGCTTCCACCCGGACCCGGAGATGTTCACCGAAACCACCGACTATGATTACGACACCCTCCACACCCGGATGCGGGAGGAGGCCTTCCTCAACGCAGGCCTCACCATCACCATCTCCGACAGCCGGGAGGAGGAGGTGCGCCGGGAGACCATGTGCTACGCCGGGGGTATCCGGGAGTTCGTCAGCTATATCAACCGCAACAAAACCACCATCCATGATACCCCCATCTATATGTCCGGGGCCAAGGGGGACGACGCCATGGCGGAGGTGGCCCTGCAATATACCGACACCTACAACGAAATTATCGTCTCCTTTGCCAACAACGTCCACACCCCCGAGGGGGGCATGCACGAGGAGGGCTTCCGCCGGGCCCTCACCAACGCCCTGAACGCCTACGGCCGGAAGATGAAAATCTTGAAGGATGACGAAAAGGTCTCCGGGGAGGACTGCCGGGAGGGCCTCACCTGTGTGATCTCCGTGAAGCTCACCGAAGCCCAGTTCGAGGGCCAGACCAAGGCCAAGCTGGGCAACTCCGAAATGCGCACCCTGGTGAACGCCATCGTGTCGGAAAAGCTAGAGGAGTTCTTGGAGGAGAACCCCAGCGTGGGCAAGGCCATTCTGGAAAAGGCCCTCACCGCCGCCCGGGCCCGGGAGGCCGCCCGGAAAGCCCGGGAATCCGTCCGGCGGAAAACCGGCTTGGAGTCCGGCCAGATGCCCGACAAGCTCCGGGACTGCAACGAACGGGACCCCGCCCTCACGGAAATCTATATCGTGGAGGGCGACTCCGCCGGAGGCTCCGCCACCCAGGGCCGGGACTCCCGCTTCCAGGCCATCCTGCCCCTGTGGGGGAAGATGCTCAACGTGGAGAAGGCCCGGGCAGATAAGGTCTACGGCAACGACAAGCTCAGCCCCGTCATCACCGCCCTGGGGGCGGGCATCGGGGAGGAGTTCAACCCGGAAAAGCTGCGCTACCACAAAATCGTCATTATGGCCGACGCCGACGTGGACGGGGCCCACATCCGCACCCTGCTCTTGACCTTCTTCTTCCGCTTCATGCGCCCCCTCATTGAGGACGGCTATGTCTACTCCGCCGTGCCCCCCCTCTATAAGCTCACCCGAGGCAAGCAACAGCGGGTGGCCTACTCCGACCCGGAGCGGGACCGGATCTCCGCGGAGATGCGGGGGGAGAATGAGAACGCCAAGGTGGAGATCAGCCGCTTCAAGGGCCTGGGCGAGATGAACCCCAGCGAGCTCTGGGAGACCACCATGAACCCGGAGACCCGTACCCTGCGGCGGATTACCCTGGAGGACGCGGTGAAAGCAGACGAAATCTTTACGATTTTGATGGGGGAAAAGGTGGAACCCCGCAAGGCTTTCATTGAGTCCAACGCCAAATACGTGGCGAATCTGGATATCTGATTGGTGATTGGAAAGGTCGTGTGTCCACTGGTTTTTCAGAGCGTCTCATTTTTACTGGCCGCCGCCCTGCTCCCCCCTGCCCTGGTGCTGCTCATGGTCTACAAAATGGACCGGTTAGAGCGGGAACCCCTGCCCCTGCTGCTGGGCCTCTTTTTCCGGGGGGCCGTGGCCATGGTGCCTATCCTGGTGTTGGAGCTCTTGGCGGACCAGTTCATCGACTTCTTCCCTTGGAGCCGCCTGGCCTACCTGTTCCTGGCCTACTTCGTGGTGCCGGGCTTCATTGAGGAGGGGGTCAAGTACCGGGTGCTCATCCGCCGCTGCTGGCGGGAACCAAACTTCAACTACCGCTTCGACGCGGTGGTGTATGGGGTGTTTGTGTCCCTGGGCTTCGCGGCGGTGGAGAATGTGATGTACGTGCTCACCAACGGCTTCGCCACCGCCGTGGCCCGGGCCATCTTCTCCATCCCCGGCCACGCCATGTTCGGCATCGTCATGGGGGCCGGGGTTGGACGGGCCAAGTGGCTGGAAACCCTGGGCCAACAGGAGGGGGCAATGGCCACCCGGAAACGGGCCTTCCTCCTGGCGGCAGTGCTCCACGGGCTGTATGATTTCCTGCTGGTGGGCTTTGGGGCCGTGTTCTATGTATATTTTATCGCCCTGGTGGTGTATGTGCTCAGACTACTGCGCCGAAGCGCCAAAGAGGACGGCCCAATTATTTGAGAGCAAAAGAATCAAAACAAGCCAACCTCCCCCAAAAAGAAACCGTGGAAAGCCCCAACACCCCCAAAAAAAGAAACCAACGCAAGCCCCAACCTCCCCCCTCCCCCACCACTTCCTAGATGGGAACGAGCCAATCCGAGAGAAAAAGCGAAAAAACAAAGGAACTACCGCCGCAAATCCGCCCCAACCCACAACCTTGTGGCCGGGAGCTCCGGCCCGGTCGGCCCACGGGTGGTGGACGAGAGCACCAGGGAGGTCGGGCGATAGGTTCCCCGCACGGTAAACCTTCCAGTCTCGCCCCCCGTTGTTTTTTTCCGTCTGCTTTTTTTCTGAAAAAAAGCGGACAAAAGGGCCCGTACTGTGCGGGAAGGAGAAACAACGGGGCTGTGGGGTATAGCGTTAAGTGGTAGACCAGGCAGTGGGGTGCTGGTTGGTGGTACGGTTTCCAACAAGGGGCCTCGTTCCTGCGGAACATTGGCGATTGCGGGCTCCGCCCGCACCCGGCAGAGGCGCCGCCTCTGCACTCCGCAACCTTTTGAAAAAGGTTGACGAAAACTTTAATTTACGCAATCACGACAGGTTAAGCCAATCTTAGAGGAGTTACATAGCATGAGTAAAAACAAGGACTACAAACCGGAGGACATCGCCTTTCCAAACCAGGTGATCGTGGAATCCGAACTGGTCAAAGAGATGAAGGACAGCTACATCGACTACGCTATGTCCGTTATCATCGGCCGGGCCCTCCCAGACGTCCGGGACGGCTTGAAGCCCGTCCACCGGCGTATCTTATACACCATGTACGAGAGCGGCCTGACCTGGGAAAAGCCCTTCAAAAAATCCGCCACCTGCGTGGGTGACGTGCTGGGTAAATACCACCCCCACGGGGATGGCAGCGTCTACGACGCCATGGTCCGCCTAGCCCAGGACTTCTCCATGCGCTACCCCCTGGTGGACGGCCACGGCAACTTCGGCTCCGTGGACGGAGACCCCCCCGCCGCCTACCGCTACACCGAGGCCCGCATGGGGAAAATGGCCGGGGAAATGCTCCACAGCATCGAGAAGGAGACCGTGGACTGGTCCCCCAACTTCGACGAGAGCCGCCAGGAACCCAAGGTGCTCCCCTCCCGCTTCCCCAACCTGCTGGTGAACGGGTCCTCAGGCATCGCCGTGGGCATGGCCACCAACATCCCCCCCCATAACCTGCGGGAGGTCATCGACGCGGCAGTGTGCGTCCTGGACGACCCGGAAGCCACCCTGGCGGACCTGATGGCCCACGTGAAAGGGCCGGACTTCCCCACCAAGGGCATCATCATGGGCCGGTCAGGGATACGGGCCGCCTACGCCACCGGCCGGGGCCGGGTGACCCTCCGGGCCCGGACGGAATTTGAGGAGTACGGCTGCAACCATGAGCGTATCCGTATCATCATCACCGAGCTGCCTTACCAGGTCAACAAGCGGATGCTCATTGCCTCCATCGCCGAACACGTGAAGGAGAAGCGCATTGAGGGCATTTCCGACATCCGGGACGAGACCGACCGCAACGGGATGCGGGTGGTCATCGAACTGAAACACGACGCCAACCCCCAGGTGGTGCTCAACCACCTGCTCACCCAAACCCAGATGCAGATCACCTTTGCGGTGAATATGCTGGCCCTGGTGAACAACCAGAGCCAGCCGAAAATCCTCTCCCTCCGGGAGATTTTGGACGAATACCTGGCCTTCCAGGAGGAGGTCATCACCCGCCGCACCCAGTACGACAAGCGGAAAGCCGAGGAACGGGCCCATCTGCTGGACGGCCTGCTCATCGCCCAGGACAACATCGACGAAGTGATCCACATCATCCGTTCCAGCTACGACAACGCCCGGGAAAACCTCATGGAGCGCTTTGACTTAGACGAAGTCCAGGCCCAGGCCATTTGTGACATGCGGCTCATCGCCCTCCAAGGCCTGAACCGGGAAAAGCTGCAAAAGGAGCGCAACGAGCTGGCGGAGAGGATCGCCTATTACACTGAGCTGTTGTCCAACCGGGAAAAGCTCCGGGGCGTGATGCGGGAAGAGCTGTTGGAAATCCGGGAGAAATACGGCGACGACCGCCTCACCGAAATCCAGGACGTAGAGGATGAAATCGACATTGAGGACCTCATCGAAGAGGAAGAATGCGTGTTCACCCTCACCGCCGCCGGATACATGAAGCGGCTGCCCGCCTCCACCTACCGGACCCAAAAGCGGGGGGGCAAGGGCATCTCCGCCCAGACCCTACGGGAAGAGGACTATGTGGATACCCTCTTCACCGCGTCCAGCCACGACAATATCCTCTTCTTCACCAGCTCCGGCCGGGTGTACCAGAAGAAGGGCTATCAAATCCCCGAGGCCAGCCGTACCGCCCGGGGCACCCACCTGAACAATATCTTCCAGTTCCAGCCGGGAGAGCGGGTCACCGCCATGCTCCACGGCCGGGACTATGACGAAAACGGCTACCTCTTCATGGTGACCAAAAACGGCACCGTAAAACGCACAGAGAAATCCGCCTTCCGGAATATCCGTACCTCCGGCCTGCGGGTGCTCACCTTGGAGGAAGAGGACGAGCTCATCAGCGTCCAGGAGACCGACGGGGAGGCCAACATCCTCATCGCCACCCACGACGGCATGGCCATCTGCTTCCGGGAGAGCGACGTGCGTCCCATGGGCCGTACCGCTATGGGCGTCCGGGGCATCAAGCTCCGGGAAGGGGACTTCGTCATCGGCGCCGCCCTGGCCCAGCCAGGGACCAAGCTGCTGACCATCACCGAAAACGGGTTTGGGAAGCGTACCCCCATCGAGGAGTATATCCGCTCCGGCGGAGAGCCCCAGCACCGGGGGGGCTTCGGCCTGAAAGGCTACCAAATCACCGAAAAAACCGGCCCCGCCGCGGGAATCAAAATCGTGGAGGAGGACGACGATATCCTCCTGATTTCCGACGACGGCACCATCATCCGCATGGCCGCGGCGGATGTGAATGTCTACAGCCGTACCGCCCAGGGGGTGAAGGTGATGCGTCTGGCGGAGGAGAGCCGGGTGATTGCGTTGGCGCGGACGGAGAAGGAAGAAGAAGAAACGCCACAGGAAACGGAAGAATAAAGTTTTCGTCCACCTTTTTCAAAAGGTGGCGGAGTCCAGAGGCAGAGCCTCTGGCAGAGTGCAGGGACAGCGTCCCTGCCGGGTCCGGGCAGCGCCCGTAAAACCTAAGATACCCCCCGCCAATGTCCCGCAGGGACGAGGCCCCAAAATAAAAACCACCCACCCAAAAAGTAAACCATAAATCCCCATCAACAAGGAGGAACTTTCAGTGGAAAACATGGAAAACAAAGAAAACAAAGCACAAACCACCCAAACCCAACAGCCCACCCCCACCCAACAAAAGGTAGACACCTCCATGGACCCCGTGGTGATCTTTGGCGGCATCGCCATGATGGTGATCGGAGTCATGATGGTGGTGAAGGGAATCTCCGTCTATATCCCCGCCATGGGGCCCGTCCGGGGGGGACTGTTCCCCCTGGTGGGGCTGATCGTGGTGGCGGCCGGGGTATTCTTCTTCACCATGCCCCGGCGCCGGAAAAAGAAGGAACAGGCCCAGAAAGAGGCGGCGGGTAAGGAATGAAAGCTGTCACCGTGTACACCGACGGGGCCTGCTCCGGCAACCCCGGCCCCGGAGGCTGGGGGGCTGTGCTGCTCTACGGCAGCCACCGGAAGGAAATCTCCGGCGGCGCCCCCGCCACCACCAACAACCGCATGGAACTCACGGCGGTGATCGAAGCCCTGAAACTCCTGAAAGAGCCCTGCCAGGTGGCCCTGTACTCCGACTCCAAATACGTCATTGACGCCCTGGAAAAGGGCTGGGCCTGGGGCTGGAAGCGCCGGGGCTGGGTGAAAAGCGACAAGAAGCCCGCCCTGAACCCCGACCTGTGGGAAGAGCTGCTGCGGCTCACCCAAACCCACAAGCTGGAATACCACTGGGTAAAAGGCCACGCCAGCAACCCCCTAAACAACCGCTGCGATGAGCTGGCAGTGGCGGAGAGCCAGAAGTATAAATGATGATAGAGGCCGCCTTTCCAGGCGGCCTCTATGCGTCAAAAACCAACTTCTCGGCAAGGGGATGGTTTGGATTTGCCGTGGCCTGAGAATCATTGACAAAAATAGATTGATTTTTGGGATTTTACCGTGATATAATAAAGAACGTGTTCCAAAATAGATGATTTTGAAACATGAAATGATAAAAGACTGATGTTTGGATAAAATTTCGCGGAATTGATACAGGTTTGGAGGGAAGGCCACCGTGTCCTATACACTGCTGTCAAAACTATATTACAAGAGTGAAACGTTGTATGAAGAAACATACAGACAGCGCTTTGACGGGGAATATAGCATCAAATTGGACTTTTCCATTGGGGGCGCCCAGGCTTTCTTTGTCCAAACGGCGGAGGTCTATCAACTGCTCACAAGTATCCTGCGGATGAACCACGCAGTATCCAACCTGTGCTGGGCCTTGCCGGATGCAGCCATCGTTCAATTCACTAGGCGCTGTCTCATTGACGAAATTGTCCTGACCAACAACATTGAAGGAGTCCGGAGCACCCGAAAGGAAATTAGCGATATCCTCGATGAGCTGGAACTGAAAAGTAAGGGGAAAAAACGCTTCCATGGGCTGGTTCTAAAATACTATATGCTCATGACCAAAGAGGAGCTGCCCTTGGAACACTGTGAGGATCTGCGCAGCATCTATGATGAGCTGGTACTAGAAGAGGTGAAGGAAGAGGACCCTGACAACCTTCCAGACGGAAAGTGGTTCCGGAAAGGGCCGGTAAGCATCTATAGCCCCAGCCAGAAGGAGCTACACAAGGGTTTGTACCCGGAACCTGCCATCATTTCTGCCCTGGAGCAAGCGCTTGGGTTCCTCCATGATGATTCCTGCGAAATCCTCTATCGAGTTGCCATTTTCCACTACCTGTTGGAATATATCCATCCCTTTTATGATGGGAATGGCAGACTGGGGCGGTTTATTTGTAGCTATCTGCTGTCCCAGGAGCTGGAACCTGTGATCGGATACCGGCTTTCCTATACCATCAAGGAGCATATTACAGAGTATTACAAGGCCTTTACCCTCTGCAATGACCCGCTGAACAAAGGGGACCTGACGCCGTTTTTGCTCTTATTTTTACACATTATCCACGATTCTATGGAAAAACTCAAGGAATCCCTTCAGGAGGGCTTCACCCGGCTGAACCGGCTCTGGAAAAAAATTCCTAGTTTTGTGGGGGAGGAAGATGAAAAGGATGAAAAACTCATGGAGCTCTATGGCCTGCTGTTGCAGGCAGCCCTGTTTTCTGAGTGTGGTATCCCCACAGAAGTGGTGTTGAACCATACAAAAATGAGCCGGGTAACCTTGTACCGGAGGATGGAAAAAATCCCCCCAGGGCTTCTTGTAAAAACGAGGCAGGGAAAAACAAACTATTATTCTCTTAATGTGGAAAAATTAGAAAAAGAAGGATGAAAAGCTACCCCCTACCAAAGCCCCTGCGCCCTTGCAGATGCTTTGGTGGGGGATTTTTTGAAGGGGATTTTCCATACACCATTTTCAACTAGAAATCTTGGTGATGCTGCGGCAGATGAGCTTGACTCCGGAACGGATTTGCGGCGTGAAAGAGGGCAAGATTATCTATGAAATGGAATTGGGTGGACTAAACCACCAGTTTGACGTGACCCGGAGCTGGAACGGCACCATGTACTATCACAGCACCGATGACCGCGGCGGGGAAGGCACCGTCTGCATCCGCCCCTGGGGATACACTAGCATATATTGACGAAATAAAGCAGTTGTATAAAATCTGCTTGACAGGGAATAGACATACTGCTATCCTGAGGGCAAATAGAAGGGAGTGTTTGGCATGGCACAGACAATGGTAAATTTCCGCATGGATGAGGACTTGAAGCGGAGCATGGAGCGGGTGTGCTCTGACATGGGCATGAGCATGACCACGGCGTTTACGATTTTTGCCAAGAAGGTGACCAGGGAAAATCGTATCCCCTTTGAGGTGTCCGCCTACCCCAGTGCCCGGCAGGAGGAACCCAATGAGGAGACGATAGCGGCAATCCAGGAAATCCAGGAGATCAAAAAGAACCCTGGAAACTACAAGCGTTATGGGGCCTTCTCAGAGATCTTAAACGAGGTCAAGGCAGATGTTTGACATTTTTTTATCCAGGACAGGAACCCACAGCGATTTGTTCTAAGGCAGCACCACCGGCCGGAAGGCCGCCAAGGCCTCCGCATCCCCCTGGCCTGCCCACACCCGCCCGGGGAAGGAGGCCAGCAGCGCCGCCGTCTGGCCGCTCTGGCTGCCCTTCTGGGCAAAGTCCCCCGACCCCTGGATGGAGACCAATACGGGGTAGTCCGCCAGGGCCCCCTGCAAGCGCCGGCAGAAGGCCTCCAACTGGGCATCCCGGTCCCCCGTCTCCCCCAGGGAGGCCAGGTCCCCCTGGGTGGGATAGGCACAGTTGGTGAGTAAAATTTCGTCAAAGCCCAGCTGGGCCAACTCGGTGCAAATGCCGATGAGGTAGTCCTGGACCCCCTCCTCGGTGGGGTCCAGCCAGGCCAGCTTGTCCGGGTCCCGCCAGGGGGACCCGCTGGGGCGGCACAGGGCAAGCCGCCGGTCATGGCCTGCCAGGGCGGCGTCCCGGAGGCAGGACACCTGGGCAATGGTATACACCCCCTCCCTCTGGTTCAACTGCCAGAGGGTTTGGTTTCGTCCCGCCACCCCAGAGCAGGCCCCGCAGTCCGCCGCCAGGGGCAGGGCGGAGATATAGCCCAGGCTGCCGTCGTCGGCCTTCATGGCCAGCAGCAGGCCCGTCCCCTCCCCTGCCGCCGCCCCGGCCTGGTCCAGCTCCGTCAGGGGCAGGGGGATAACTTGGAAGGGTTTGTCCACAGTTTCCCCAATTTTTGTGGAGAAAACTGCCTGCTGGGTGGTGGGTGGCTCCACCTCCCGGCCCAGCCAGACGCCAATGCCCTCCGGGCTCAGCACCCCCAGGGCGCAGAGCAGGAGGAACACGCCGGAGAGTCCCCCGGCGGCGTAGAGCAGGGCCAGCAGCAGGCGGGTGAGGCGTGGGAATGGATTCATATCGGGGCTCCTTTCTCGTGATCCCTGGGGCACACGGGCCGGCTCAGGGGCCGGCCCATCCTGTTTGCAGCCGCTGTTGTGGGCAATCCCCTAGCCCAGCCAACGCAGCATCATCAGCAGTCCCAGCCCCGGCAGGCCCAGCAGCCCCAGGGTGAAGGCGTTGAACAGGTTGACCCCCAGGGACAGCCCCGCCGCCACCCCGCTGCTGGCCCAGAGAAAGAGGAAGCCCAGCCCCACCAGGGAGCGCAGCAGGAATTTTGCCAGCAGGAACAGCGGCTTCCGGAAGATCAAAAGCACCACCACCGCTGCCATAAGTACCACCGGCCAGGCGTCGGCCGGGATCTGTAGATTCATGTAGAAGCCTCCTTTTCCGCCAGGCGCAGCTGGCGGAGCAAATAGCTGTGTTTCGCCCGCAGGGCGCAGCGGGAGTAGAGATAGTATTCCAGCAAATCCTGGTCTGCCGTCTCCTGGAACCCCGCCTGGACGGCGGCCAACGCCCGGTCCGTCTCCTCCAACCCGGCCATCAGGCTGGTGAGGGAGCTGCTCTGTTTTCTTGCCATAAAAACCCCATCCTTCCCCACAGGTCTTGTCTCCCTGTGGATAATATATGAGGAGCTTGCCCGGATATGTTTGCGTTTATAATCTTCGTAACCGATTTTTAACCAAAAAACCCTTTCCATCTCTGCCTGGTATGCTATAATGAGGTGGAATCAAAAAAATAGAGAGGTGGACCCCATGAAAAACCCAATCACCCGTCGTTTCACATCCCTCCTGCTGGCCCTGGCCCTGGCGGCTGCTCTGGCCGTCCCCGCCGCCGCCGTGGAGGAGACAGACCCCCCAGAGACGACACCCCCCACAGAAAACAACACCACAACCACCCCCCTGGCCACCTCCCATGGAGATACCCTGACCCTCGCCACCCAGGCCCAGACCCATTACGCCGGGGTAGGCCAGAACAAGGACCTGCAGGCCCCCAAGGCCACCGTGACAAACCAGGACGGCCAGGACGTCACCGATAACTATACCCTCAGCTACCAGTGGAGCCTGGGGGACATCACCGGCCCCTCCATCCGCTTCACCCCTGTGGAGACAGGGACGGATAAGCTCAGCTGCACCATCACCGCCACCCCCAAGGAGGGGGACGGGAAGCCCCTCACAGGGAAGTGTACCTACACCATTCAAATCCTCCCCGCCACCGCCGTGGGGGCCACCCTAGAGGTGGGCGCCGGAGCCCAGACCCTTGTGGAGCTCAAGGACCTGAAGGGGGAACAGAACATCCTGGAACAGCTGCTCCTAGGGGGCGGCGGCGATGAGCTGGACGGCGCCGTGGCCATCCCCGGCCTGAGCAAGGTGGTCTTTGACATGGGCAGCGTAGGCGGCAGCGCCGTGGGCAGCCTCACCGCCGCCAATGGCGTGCCCTACTTCGCCGCCGACGAGGCCGACGGGGACAAGCTGGCCCAGGTGGTGTTCCTCCCCGCCGCCACCGGCACCTATTCCGTGAACTTCCTGGCCTATGGCGAGACCACCGACGGCAGCGAGGTGGAGGAAGTGGTCTACTATGGCCGCCTGGAAATCGTGGTCACCCCCGACCGGGACCCCGACCAGGATGAGACCCCCATCGACTGCGACAGCGCCGGCTTCTCCTTCTCCGGCTCCGACTTCTATGACAGCGCCGCCCAGGACCCCGTGGTGGCCGTGCGCTTTGGCACCCCCTCCGCCGGTGTCCTCCTGCGCAGCCTCACCAAGGCCCCCGACGCCCAGACAGCCACCTATTACACCAATTCCGCCGCCGACGGCAAGTACCATATCTCTACCCTCTTCTACCTCCCCGCCCCCGGCTACTCCGGCCTGGCCACCCTGCCGGCCACCTGCATCACCCGCTCCGGCACCCAGCTGACCCGGACCATCCAGGTGAATGTGGAGAGCAAAAACGCCTCGGAGCACTTCACCGACGTCACCGCCGAGGGCGTGGGCAGCTGGGCTGCCAACTCCGTGGACTTCGCCATGGCCCGGGGCCTGGTGGGGGGCACCGGTGAGGGCAAGTTCAGCCCCGACGACCCCATGACCCGGGCCATGCTGGTGACAGTGCTCTACCGGGCCGCCGGGTCCCCCAAGGTGGAGGTGACCAGCAACTTCACCGACCTGGACGACGAGGGCTACTACTATGACGCCGTGATCTGGGCGGGGTATAAGGGCATCGTCAACGGCACCTCCGGCACCACCTTCTCCCCCAACCAGGCCATCAACCGCCAGCAGATTGCCACCATCCTCCACCGCTACGCCAACGTGGTGGACGGCGAGAGCGGCGAGAGCAATCCCAGCAGCCTGGACAGCTTCCAGGACAAGAACAAAGTGGACGAGTACGCCCGCACCGGGATGTGCTGGGCCGTCCAGAAGGGCATCGTCTCCGGCACCACCAGCACCACCCTCTCCCCCAAGGCCCAGGCCACCCGGGCCCAGGTGGTGGTGATGCTGCACCGGTACCTGGCAAACTGAAAAAAAGCCTGCCCCTGTAAGACAACACAGGCGGCCTATCAACGAGATAGGCCGCCTGTGTTCTCTCTCTATGGCGTTTATTTCAAATATTTTTTCAGCTTGCTGGCCACGTTCTGGATGTCAATGGGCTTGGCCAGGTGGTCGTCCATGCCGCAGTCTAAGCACTTTTGGATGTCCTCGGAAAAGGCGTCGGCGGTCATGGCAATGATGGGCAGGCTTGCGTCCCGGCGTTCCAGCCCCCGGATGGCCATGGTGGCCTCGTAGCCGTCCATGATGGGCATGCGCACGTCCATGAGGATGGCGTCGTAATACCCCACCGGGGATGCCTGGAACCGTTCCACGCATAGCGCCCCGTTTTCCACCCGCTCCAAGTCCAGTTCCAGGACGGAGAGCAGCTCCTGTGCCACCTCCCAGTTCAGCTCGTTGTCCTCCGCCAACAGGATGCGCTTTCCACACAGCATCCGGTCCACTTCGTCCCCAGTGCTGGCCGCGGCCTCATGGGTGGTGCCGGCAAATGCGCTCAGGGCGTTCCGCAGGGTGGAGGGGAACAGCGGCCGGGAGAGGAAGCCGGAGACCCCCGCCTCCCTGGCCTGGGCCTCCACCTCGCTCCAATCGCAGGCGGTGAGCAGAAGGAGCGGGCTGGCTTCCCCCCAGTCTGCCCGGATGGCCCGGGCGGCCTCCACCCCGTCCATGTCCGGCAGCGTCCGGTGCAGAAGGACCATCTGGTAGCCCTCCCCCCGCTGCTGGCGCTCCTGGACCTGTGCCCGGGCCTGCCCGGCGTCCAGGCACCACTCCGCCTGGACCCCCATGGACCGCAGCACCTGGGCGGTGCTGGCGCAGGTGCGCTGGTCGCCATCCACCACCAGCACCGTCCAGCCCGGGGGCACCGGCCCCCCTGGCGCTTCCTGGGCCTTTACCAGGTCCAGGGCCACATGGAACTCGCTGCCCTCCCCCTGTTCACTGCGGACAGAGATGCTGCCGCCCATGGCGTCCACTATGTACTTGGTGATGGCCATGCCCAGGCCGGAGCCCTCGGTTTTCCGGACCCGGCTGTTGTCCTCCCGGCTGAAGGACTCAAAAATGACCTTCTGGTAGGCCTTTGACATGCCAATCCCCGTGTCCCGCACCAGGAAGTGGGTGCGGACACAGTCCGGCTCCTCCGGCAATGCCTCCTGGTATACCGTCACCTGGATGGCCCCGCCCTCCGGGGTGAATTTCACGGCGTTCCCCAGCAGGTTGATGAGCACCTGGTTCAGCCGTATGCTGTCACAGCACACATGCTCTGAGAGGATGTCATAGGCAATGACGTCGAAGTGCTGCTTTTTGTCCTTGACCTGGGGCTGGATGATGTTGACCATGCTGTCCAAGACCTCCCGGAGGGACACCGGCTCAACATTCAGCGTCATTTTGCCGCTCTCGATTTTGGAGATATCCAACACGTCGTTGATGAGGCCCAGCAGGTGCTTGCTGGACAGGGCGATTTTCCGCAGGTAGTCCTGGACCTGCTGGGGGTCGTGTACATGGTTGGCGGCGATGGCGGTCATGCCGATGATGGCGTTCATGGGGGTGCGGATGTCGTGGCTCATGCTGGACAGGAAGTCCTGCTTGGCCGCGTTGGCATGCTCGGCTTCCTTCCGGGCCTTTTCCGCCGCCTTCCGGGCCGCGTCCATCTCCTGGTTCATGCGCTTGAGCTGGGCCACCTGTACCCGGAAGAACTTCCGGTACTGGAAGAAGAGGAACAGGAGCATGGCAATGATGGCAAAGGAGCCGGCATAGACCATGGTGAGCCAACGCCCGCTCATCCCTGAAATCTCCTGGTCCAGCCCCTCAAAGGGGAGGACTGTCACCAGGTACCAGTCGCAATAGGGGAGGCTGGTGCAGTACAGGTGGTGCCGGGAGCCGCCGATTTTCAGGATCACAGAATAATCTGTGCCCGCCTCCATGGCGCTGGACATCTGGGCAATGGCGTCGGCGGCCTCCTGGTCCTGGCTGCCAAGGATGCTGTTGAGCCGGTCAAAATAGTTGTGGTAGACATCGCCCTCGTTCCCCACCACGTAGCTGCCGTCCTTGCGTATGACGAAGGAGTACATCAGGGAGTGGTCGGAGTCCAGGAAAAGCACCTCCCCCATGTATTTGGTGGAGAGGCCCACCACCATGGCCATGCTCTCCCTGCCGTCGGACATGGGGTATTTGCAGGGGACGCCGAACAGAATGACACCCTCCCCGCTGCTGTCCACGGCGGAGGCCGCCCTGCGCTCCCCCTTGCGCATGCTCTCCAAAAACGCCGCGGGGTGGTTCAGCGTCACAGAGTCGCCGTAAATGGGCTCAAGGCTGCCGTCGGCGGAGTAGAGGGCGGCGCAGAGGAAATGCCTGGCCCTTGCGCCATACTCTATCTCCCCTTTTGAGCCATAGCCGGAGTCTTTGTCCCCTTCGGCAATGTGGGCGATGGATTCCGCCATGGTCAGGCGCAGCTCGATGATGGTCTTAAAGTGCAGGGACACCTGCTGGTTCATCCCCTCCATGTAATCCATGCCGATATCCTCAATGGTGTTTTCGCTCATGGTGTGGATGGACATGCCAAGAGAGGAAAATACAAAAACCGTCAAACAGAGGATCACCGCTATGCTGATTTTTAAGGGGCGCGGCAAAGTCTTGTGTTTCATAGGGTTCTATCTCCGAAGTGTGTCATGTTTGTGTTGTTTGGGTGCTGGGGCTTTGCCTCATGTGCCGGACCATCGCCTGGAACATTTTGTGGATGTCCACCGGCTTTGCCAGATGGGCATTCATCCCGGCGTCCTTTGCCAGGACAATGTCCTCCTCAAAGGCGTTGGCGGACAGGGCAATGATGGGCACGGCCTTGGCGTCGTTCCGGTCCAGGCCGCGGATCACCCGGGCCGCCTCATAGCCGCTCATCACCGGCATCATCAGGTCCATGAGGATGCAGTCGAAGGCCCCTGGGGGGGAGGCTGTGAAGGCGTCCACGGCGGCCTTCCCGTCCTTGGCGGTGACCACCTCTGCCCCCGCCTCCTGAAGGATGAATTCCACGATTTCGCAGTTGATCTCATTGTCCTCCACCAGGAGCACCCGCATCCCGGCGATCTTGCCCTGGACATCCTGGATATCCTGCTCCTGCGCAGACTGCCCGTCCCAGGCCTCATCCACCCGGGCAGGCAGGGTGATTTGGACCACGCTCCCCTTGCCCACCTGGCTGTCCACAGAGATGCTCCCCTTCATCTGGTCCACCAGCTTCTTGACGATGGACATCCCAAGGCCAACGCCGTGGTAGTTGGTCCTGGCGCCCTGGTGCTCCTGGGTGAAGGGCTCGAAAATGTGGGCCTTGAACTCCTCCCCGATGCCAATGCCAGTGTCCTTGACGGTAAAGCGGTAGCTTGCCTTCCCGGCCTGGAAGCCGGTCTCCTCTGCCCGGACAAAGACGGAGCCATGGGGCTGGTTGTACTTCAGGGCGTTGTCCATCACGTGCATCAGGATTTGCTTCCAATGGAGGGGGTTGCCCAGCAGCCTGGTGTGTTCCAGGCCCGAGGCCTCCCATTCCAGCTGGATTTCCTGCTCCTGGGCCATGGGGGAGAGGATGGCGATGCAGTCCTCTAGGATGGCATGGAGGTCAAAGGGCTCCTCCACCTCCGCCGGCCTCCCGCTCTCTAGCTTGCTGACTTGGAGGACGTCGTTCACCAGGGACAGCAGGTGCTGCGTGGACACCCGGATGTTCCTCCGGCAGGCCTCCTGCTGTTCTGGGTCGTCCTGGCTTTTTTCCAGGATGGCCAGCATGCCCAGGATGCCGTTGATGGGGGTGCGCAGGTCGTGGGACATGTGGGAGAGGAACTCGCTTTTGGCCGAGTTTGCCTGCCGCACCCGTTCCAGCAGCTCCAAAATGGATTGCTCCTGGCGCTTCCTGGTCATCATGGTCTCTGTGATGTCCTGGTGGTAGCCGTTCAGGCAGACCCCCGGTTTCTTAAATGTATGGTCGGGCACCCCGCCGCAGCGGACGTAAAGCTTTCCCAGGGTCGGGTGGTTCCAGGGATAGGTCCCCTCGGCCCGTCCGGTTTTCAGGATTTCCTGCACCGTCTCCTGTACCATCTTCACATAGTCCGGTTCGATGCGTTCAAACCAGTGCTGGTAGCAGGCTTCCGGCTCGATCTCGTCGGGCACCCCCAGGAGGATGCGCATGGTCCGGTCGGCGTACATCCTGGGCAGGCAGCCGTCCTCCAGCTCGATGGTCCAAATGCCCGTCCTGGCCCCCTCTAGGATGTCCTCTAGGCTCTGCCTGGCTTCCAGCTTGTACTTCTCCTCCTGCTCCACCACGGCGTTGACGTCCCGCTGGGCAAAAATGGCGCAGGGCTCCTCCTGGGTCCGTTCCGTGGCGGAGAAGTGGATTTCCAGGTGCTTCAGGCCGGAGGCGCTGTCCTGCACCTGGTAGCGGACCGAGAACTTCTTCTCCGCCCGGAGCTGTGCCAGCACATAGTCCTTTTTCGTCATGGCCCGCAGCCGGGCCTGGTCCTTGGGGATGACATAGGTGGAAATGTACCCCTCCATGGCCTGCTGGTAGCCCGCCTGGAACTGGGCGGCCCAATCCACCCGCACCTGCTCGCTGTTCCGGTAGACCTCGCACTCCCCTGTGTCGAAGTTCACCTCATAGATGCCCAGGTAGTCCACGCTGAGGGCGTGGAGCACGTTATAGCTGCGCTTTTGCAGCTCCCGGAACAGGTTGCGCCGCCGGAGGGCGGATACGATAAAATAGGCCGCTGTTTGGAGGATATTGGAGGCGTATTCCAGCAGCTTGACCGGGGGATTGTCCACGCCATAAAAGCCAATGATGGCCTGGCCGTCATACAGGGGGACCACCACAAGGGAACGGATGCCCTGCCGTTTCAGGGTATGATGGAGCAGGGGCTCGGCTTCCCGGATGTCCTCCAAGTCCTTGATGACGATATGCTTGCCGATCCTAAAATTCCGGTACCAGCTGGCGCACACCTCCGGGGGGAGGTTTTGGAGCTGTTCCTTCTCCGGCTCCACCCCGTGGGCCGTCCACTCATAGGTGTTGTCGTCGCAGCCGGAGGCGTTTTGCTCAAAGATATAGGTCCGTTCCCCCTTCAGCGCATTTCCCAGGTGCTGGAGCAGCACCTCTAGGGCCTGGTCCGGCGCTTCCTCCAACAGCGCGGCACGCAGGCCCTCGTTGATCACGGCTTCCAGGTCCTGGACGCTCTGTATCCCTCTGGTATAATGCCCCTGGGCCTCGACGCTTGGGGTGGCGTCTCCTGCCTGTGCCCGAAGCCCTTCTGGATGATCCATATTCCTGCCCTCCACATAGGCCGCTTCCCGGCCATCGTTACCACAGCGAAGTCCAGGGGGGAGCGGAAAACACGTCCCCTCCCTTAAAATATAGGTATCATTCTGTCTTATGTTGTCATCTTCGCCGTAACGTTTAAAAATCCCTGTCATGATATCATGCGCTTTCCATCCTGTCAATCATAAGCGGCAGAAGATAAGAAAAAAGCAGTGGTCCGGCCTTCTCCGAACCACTGCCCGCTGTGAGCGCTTTATTCTTTTCGAGGAAAGTTGACAGGAAGCCCTATGTGCCAGTATAATAGAGTTGCCCCGCAGCCAGCGGGGAGAGAAGAGCGCTGTTACATAGGCGGTTGGCCCACCGATTGTACCCCTAAGCAAAGATAAAATAGGGGGGAGGTGGCTGCGGATGTGGAAAGAGAAGCTCCTGCTTTTGCTGCGCGCCTTGGCGTGCACAGCAGTGTTGGCCTTGCTCATGACTGCAAAAGCGTGTTGACCGCCCGGCTAGCACCCGGACGGTCAACGTAAAGTTGATGTCTGTTGTGGGCTAACTGCCGTAACAGCGCCCTTCTGCGTCCATTATACTAACATGCCCGTCTGTTGTCAACCATATACCGGCAAGAAAACCTGTCCCCTTTTTCCACATGGTTTCGTGGAGAGTTGACAGGAAGCCCTATGTGCCAGTATAATAGAGTTGCCCCGCAGCCAGCGGGGAGAGAAGAGCGCTGTTACATAGGCGGTTGGCCCACCGATTGTACCCCTAAGCAAAGACAAAATAAGGGGGAGGTGGTAGCGGATGTGGAAAGACCGAGTACGTTTTGTGCTTCGTGTTCTAGCATGCCTGGCGGTTTCGCTGGTTGTGCTGTCCATAAAAGCAGGTTGACCGCCCGGAAGGCACCCGGACGGTCAACTTTTCATAAGTTGATTTAATGTTGGGCCAACCGCCGTAACAGCGCCCTTCTGCGTCTATTATACTAACATGCCCCTCTGTTGTCAACCACCTTCTGGGACAAAATCCCCCCTCTCCCCCGGAGTTTCCCCCCTTTCTTCCCTTGACACTTCCCTTTTCTATAGAGTAAGATAAAAGACAATGAATGAATCAAGGAGAACCACACTACATGCCTGAAAGCAAGCAATACGGCAATGACTCCATCTCCATGCTGGAGGGGGCCGACCGGGTCCGCAAACGGCCCGGCGTGATTTTCGGCTCCGACGGCCTGGAAGGCTGCGAGCATGCCGTCTTTGAAATTTTATCCAACGCCATCGACGAGGCCCGGGAGGGCTACGGCAAGGAGATCATCGTCACCCGCTACCAGGACGGCCGCATCCAGGTGGAGGACTTCGGCCGGGGCTGCCCTGTGGACTGGAACGAGAAGATGGGCAAGTTCAACTGGGAGCTGGTCTTTTGCGAGCTCTACGCCGGGGGCAAATACGACAACCTCAGCGGCGAGAACTATGAGTACTCCTTAGGCCTCAACGGCCTGGGGGCCTGTGCCACCCAGTATGCCTCCCGCTTTATGGACGTCACCGTCCACCGGGACGGCAAGCGCTACGACCTCCACTTTGAGCGCGGCTCCCTGGTGGGGGAGATGCAGGTGAGCCCTGCGAAAAAGAAACAGACCGGCACCTCCATCACCTGGCTGCCGGACTTGGAGGTCTTTACCCAGACGGACATCCCCGAGGACTACTTCACCGATGTCCTGCGCCGCCAGGCGGTGGTAAACGCCGGAATCCTGTTCCGCTTCCGCAGCCAGGGGGCAGAGGGCTTTGCCGAGACCTTGTTCCAATATGAGCACGGCATCGCCGACTATGTGGCGGAGCTGGCGGGAGAGAACCCCCATACCCCCATCCAGTTCTGGAACGCCGAGCGCAGCGGCCGGGACCGGCCGGACAAGCCGGAGTATAAGGTCAAGCTCTCCTGCGCCTTCTGCTTCTGCGCCGCGCAGCACGCCGTGGAGCACTACCACAACTCCTCCTTCCTAGAGCACGGGGGGGCCCCGGAAAAGGCCATGCGTTCCGCCTTCCTCTCCGCCATGGACGGCTGGCTGAAGCAGAACGGCAAGTACACCAAAAGCGAGGCCAAAATCACCTGGCCGGATATCCAGGAGACCTTGATCTTTGTCTCCAACAACTTCTCCACCCAGACCTCCTATGAGAACCAGACGAAAAAGGCGGTGAATAACCGCTTCATCCAGGAGGGCATGACGGACTTCCTCAAGGAACAGCTCCAAATCTTCCTGCTGGAAAACCCCCAGGCTGTGGAGGAGGCCGCCCGGCAGATCCTGGTGAGCAAGCGCAGCCGGGAGGCCGGGGAGAAAGCCCGCCTCACCATCAAGAGCAAGAGCCTGGCGGGGTCTGTGGATTTGGCCAACCGGGTCCACAAGTTTGTGGACTGCCGCACCAAGGACGTGAAGCGCCGGGAGCTGTACATCGTGGAGGGCGACTCCGCCCTGGGCTCGGTGAAGCTGGGCCGGGACGCGGAGTTCCAGGGGATTATGCCTGTCCGCGGGAAGATTTTGAACTGCCTGAAAGCGGACTATGGGAAAATCTTCAAAAGCGAGATCATCACCGACCTGTTAAAGGTCATGGGCTGCGGGGTGGAGGTAAAGGACAAGCACAACAAGGACCTCTCCCTGTTCAACCTGGAAAACCTGCGCTGGAATAAAATCGTCATCTGTACCGACGCCGACGTGGACGGCTACCAAATCCGCACCCTGATTTTGACCATGCTCTGGCGGCTCACCCCCACCCTGATCCAGGAGGGCTATGTGTACATCGCGGAATCCCCCCTCTATGAGATCGGCGCCGGGGGCAAGACCTGGTTTGCCTATTCCGAAAAGGAGAAGGCGGAGATTTTGGCCCAGATTGCGCAGAAGAAAGTGACCATCCAGCGCTCCAAGGGCTTGGGCGAGAACGACCCGGAGATGATGTGGATGACCACCATGAACCCCGAAACCCGCCGCCTCATCCGGGTGATGCCCAGCGAGGCAGAGCGCACAGCCCAGATGTTCGACCTGCTCCTGGGGGAAAACGCCCAGGGCCGCAAAGACCATATCGCCGAAAACGGCCACAAGTATTTGGATTTGGCAGATATTTCTTGATTTGTACGACGGGTATGTTGGGCTGCCGCCCAAACCTGCCTGAAAGGGAGTGTTATTCATAGCACGTAAAAAACAACCCCCCAAAGAGCGCAAGCGCCCCGAACCCACCGGGGTCATGGGCCTCCACGGCCAGGTGGTGGAGCAGCCCATCACCGATACCCTGGAAATCAACTACATGCCCTACGCCATGAGCGTCATCGTCTCCCGTGCCATCCCGGAGATCGACGGCTTCAAGCCCTCCCACCGGAAGCTCCTCTATACGATGTACCAGATGAAGCTCCTCTCCGGCAACCGCACCAAATCCGCCAACGTGGTGGGGGCCACCATGAAGCTCAACCCCCACGGGGACGGGGCCATCTACGAGACCATGGTGCGCCTGTCCAGGGGCTACGGGGCCCTCCTGCACCCCCCTGTGGACTCCAAAGGCAACTTTGGCAAGGTGTACTCCCGGGATATGGCCTACGCCGCCTCCCGGTATACCGAGGTGAAGCTGGACGGGGTCTGCCAGGAGCTCTTCCGGGATATCGACAAGAACGTGGTGGACTTCGTGCCCAACTACGACGGCACCCTCACCGAGCCGGTGCTCCTGCCCACCAGCTTCCCCAATATCCTGGTGTCCGCCAATATGGGCATCGCCGTGGGCATGGCCTCCAACCTGTGCGGCTTCAACCTGGGGGAGGTCTGTGACGCGGCCATCCAGCGCATCCGGGACCCGGAGGCGGAGCTGTTGGATACCCTGAAAGCCCCCGACTTCCCCACCGGCGGCCAGCTCCTCTATGACCGCCGTGAGCTCTCGGAGATTTACCGCAGTGGCCGGGGCTCCTTTAAGGTCCGGGCCAAGTGGCGCTATGTGAAGGAAGAAAACCTCATAGAGATTTTTGAAATCCCCTACACCACCACCGTGGAGGCGATTTTAGACAAGGCGGCGGAGCTGATGAAGGCGGGGAAGCTGAAGGAAGTCTCCGACATGCGGGACGAGACCGACCTCTCCGGCCTGAAGATTGCCATCGACCTGAAGCGGGGCACCGACCCGGAGGCCTTGATGCAAAAGCTCTTCAAGGCCACCCCCCTGCAAGACGCCTTCGCCTGCAACTTCAACGTCCTCCTGGAGGGCATGCCCAAGGTCTGCGGCGTGGGGGAGCTCTTGGACCGCTGGACAGACTGGCGCGCGGACTGCGTGGCCCGCTGCGCCCGCTTTACCTTGAAGCAGAAGGAGGAGAAGCTCCACCTTCTCACCGCCCTAGAGGCCATCCTCCTGGACATGGACCGGGCCATTGCCATCATCCGCAACACCGAGCAGGACAGCCAGGTGGTGCCCAACTTGATGGAGGCCTTTTCCCTGGACGAGCCCCAGGCGGAGTATGTGGCGGACATCCGCCTGCGCAACATCAACAAGGAGTACATCCTAAAGCGCACCGCCGAGCGGGAACAGCTGGCGGCGGACATTGCCGACTTGCAGGACCTGCTGTCCAAGCCCAAGCGGATTCGGAAGGAGATCATCCGGCAGTTGGAGGAGGTCCGGGACAAGTACGCCCAGCCCCGGCGCACAGAGATTGTCCAGGCCCAGGACCTGCCCAAGGACGCCCCCCAGGGGGAGCAGGTGCCGGACTACCCTGTCCACCTCTTCCTCTCCCAGGAGGGGTATTTGAAAAAGATCACCCCCCAGTCTTTGCGCATGTCTGGGGAGCAGCGGTATAAGGAGGGGGACGGCCCCGCCTACCACTTTGAGACCAGCAATGCCGCGGAGCTGCTCCTTTTCACCAACCGCCAGCAGTGCTACAAGACCTGGCTCCACAGCTTTGACGACAGCAAGGCCAGTGTCCTGGGGGACTACCTCCCCGCCAAGCTGGAAATGGAGGAGGGGGAGAGCATCGCCTGCGCCCTCCTGCCTGGGGAGGACTACGCCGGGGAGCTGTTGTTCTGCTTCCAGAACGGAAAGGTGGCCCGGGTGCCCCTGAGCGCCTATAAAACCGTCACCAAGCGGAAAAAGCTCACCGGGGCCTATTCCGACAAGAGCCCCCTGGTGGGCATCCTGCCCCTGGGGGGGGGGGAGGACGGGTATGTGCTCACCTCCACCGAGGGCCGCGCCCTGATCTTCACCGCCGGGCAGATCCCCCCCAAGAGCACCCGCAGCACCCAGGGGGTCCAGGTGATGAGCCTGAAAAAGAGCAATACCGTCCAGCATGCCCAGCCCCTGGCGGGGAGCCAAATCGTGAACCTCTCCCGCTACCGGGCCCGGAGCCTCCCGGCGGCGGGGGCCCTCCTGAAAGCCGAGGACCAGGGGGATACCCAGCTGGCCATGGAGCTGTGAGGCCTTCCAGATAGAAAGCCCTTGACGCTGGTTTCCGTCTACGGTACAATGAACCCAAAGAAGCGTAGTGGACAAAAAGAAAATCTTAGAGGATGAGTATGACATCCCAATGACGCAGAAACTGGATGAGGAGGTGTCGTCTATGTGTAATCTGAGCGAAGGCGTGATGCGCAAGGGTGTGGCCAAGGGCCGCGCGGAGGGTATAGCCAAGGGCCGCGCGGAGGGTATAGCCAAGGGCCGCGCAGAGGGTATGGCAAAAGGTATGGCAGAGCGAACCCTCTCCAACCTGCAAAGCCTGATGAAAAATATGGGGCTGTCTGCCGAACAGGCCATGACGGTGCTGGAAGTCCCGGAGGCAGAGCGGCAGCAATACGCGGATTTGCTGAAAGGGCACCCTGGCCCTGAGAAAGGGCTTGAGCAGTGAACACCGCCCCCGGACCGCCTGTTGGTCCGGGGGCCTTTTGATTTAGGACTGTGACCAAAGGAGGAGGACACCATGCGTAAACAGGAACCCACCCCAGCCCAGGAGCCTGTCCAGGAGAGGGAGATGGACCCCAGTATCCGTCCTGGCGGGGTATTCATGATGCAGCTATTGATGAAGGACCGGGCCCCCCTGCCCCCTGAAGCGCAGATGCAGGCGGTGCTTCAAGCCCACGTGGGGGCGGTGGAGCCCGTGCGGGGGGAGACCGCCGCCCTTTTCGCCGCCCTGGACCACACCGCCCAGTTCAAGGAGGGCAGGCTGCCGGTGCAGCTGTCCATCCTGGGCTGTGAGCCCTTCCAGGGGCGGAACATTGGGAAGGACAAGCGGGCCCAGATGTGGGACTGCCAGGGGGAGCGGGACCGCCTGTTGGAGGAATGCCGCTATGCCGTCCTGGCCCACGACCTGATGGCGGGGGGCTTGCCCAGCCGGGAGCGGGCGGACCTGCTCATGGACTATCTGGAAGCCCTGTTGGAGCTCTACCCCAGCTGTGAGGCGGTGTATTTCATCAACTCCGGCAAGCTGCTCCTGGCCCAGGACATCCGAAACAGCCAGGCCACAGGCCCGGACCGCTATGTGAATTTCGTGGTGAATGCCCGTTTCTTCAACATCACCGGCACCCAGGACCAGGTGGTGGACACCCTGGGCCTGAGCTTGCTGTACATTGAGGACCTGCAATACCACTTCCACCACATGGACCCCAACTGGGTGGTGAACCATGCCTACAGCCTGGCCAGCTACCTGCTCAACAACGACTGCCCCATGAAGGACGGCGACAGCATCGACGGGGTTGTGGACGGGCAGCTGGCCCCGGAGGTCCAGTGGCCTTGCCACTTTGAGGAGGCCCTGGTCGCCCCGGCGCGGGCGGTGCTGGACGTGTGCATGGGGGAATACGCCGCCGGGGGGCGGTAAATTTTCCCGCTGCCCTGGTATAAAAACGGAGGAATCGTATGAAACTAGTGTTAGCATCCCAATCCCCCCGCCGCAAGGAACTGCTGGGGCGGCTGGGATTGGAGTTTACCACCAAAGCGTCCCAAGTGGACGAGGAGGCCTTTTCCGCCGCCACCCCGGAGGAGCTGGTAAAAACCCTCTCCCGGGAAAAGGCCCGCTGGGTGGCCCAGCGGGAGAGCGAGGACGCCATCGTCATCGGGGCGGACACCGTGGTGGTGCTGGACGGGGACGTGCTGGGCAAGCCCGGCAGCCAGGCCCAGGCCCGGGAGATGCTCCGCCGCCTCTCCGGCCGGGTCCACCAGGTCTACACCGGGGTGAGCGTATGCCAGGGGGACTTCACCGTCACCCAGGCGGAGGCCACCCAGGTGCGCTTCCGGCCCCTCACCGAGGAGGAAATCCACTGCTATGTCCGCAGCGGCGAGCCCATGGACAAGGCGGGGGCCTACGGCCTCCAAGGCCTGGGGGCGCTGCTGGTGGAGGGGGTGGAGGGGGACTACACCAATGTGGTGGGTCTGCCTATATGCCGCCTGGGGCACATCCTGCTCCAGTTTGGCATTGACTGCCTGGCCCTGGCGGCCCGGTGACGCTTTGGAGAAAGGAACAGCTTTTGAACGGGAAAAAATGGATGGGTATTGCTGCCGCGGCGCTGTCTCTGAGCCTGCTGGCAGCGGCCGTGTGGACGTTGTTCCCCAACGCCCCCGGGCCGCTGCGGCAGGTGGGGGAGAGGGTGTCGCGGCCCTTTCATCGCCTTTTTTCGGCAGGAAGCGAGGCCCTGGCCCAGGGCAAGCGCTATCTCGCCGGGATGGAGGCCCTCCAAGCGGAGAACCAGGCCCTGCGCCAGGCCCTGGCCCAGGGGGAGGCGGCGGCCCGGGCCGGGGAGCTGGCCCAGGGGGAGAACCAACGCCTCCGGGCCCTGCTGTCCCTGGACAGCGGGGAACAGCCCTTGCAGCTCACCGACGCCTGGGTCCTGTCCCGCAGCCCCGACAACTGGCGGGCCTGCGTCACCTTGGACAAGGGCAGCCGGGAAAACATCCAGGCCGGGCAGTGCGTCATTGACGCCCAGGGGGCCCTGGTGGGCCGGGTGGAGGAGGCCGGGGAGGACTGGGCCACGGTGGCCCTGGTGACAGACCCCAGCCTTTCCCTCTCCGGCCAGGGCACCGTCTCCGAAGCCCTGGGGGCCTTGGAGGGCCGCCTGGACCTGATGCAGGCGGGGGTGCTGGCCTTTACGGACCTCAGCCAGGGGCAGCAGGGGCAGCTTGGGGAGGGGGTGGTGACCTTCTCCCAGGGGGGCAAATACCCGGCCAAGCTCCTGGTGGGCACCGTCACCTCCCTGGCCCCGGACCCCGGCGGCCTCCTCTCCACGGCGGTGGTGACCCCGGCGGCGGATTTGGAGCACCTGGGGCAGGTGTTTGTGGTGACGGCCTTTTGATGGATAGGAGGGATGGCAAATGACGCGCCTGGGCTGTGCCCTGGCGGTGGTGCTGGCCCTGGTGGGACAGCTGCTGCTGGTGGGGGTACGGGTGCAGGGGGTACATCCCCTGCTGCTGCCCCCGGTGGTGTGTGTCCTGGGCCAGCGCTATGGCCCCGGACGGGGGGTGGCGGCAGGCCTTTTGGGGGGCGTTCTGTCCCTGGCCCTGGGGGGCGGCCTCAGCGGCTTTGCCCTGCTGCCCCTGGCAGGGGGCGCGGCGGGGGGCCTCTTTCCCCGGGGGGACGGGGCCCCCCGGCGGTGGCTGCTGTGCCTGCCGGTGCTGGCTGGCTATGAACTGCTGCTGGTGCTGGGGCACCTGGCAGGCAGCGGCGCCCCCCTGGGGGCCCTGGTGCTGGGGGCCAAGGAATGGGTCCTGTGCGCCCTGGCGGTGCCGGTGGCGGAGGGGCTTGTGGCCCTGTGTGGGCTGCTCAGACGCCGGAACAGGGGCTGCCCCGCCCCATAGGGGCTGCCCCAACACGATGCAATGCCACGGAAAGGAGACCCGTTATGGATTCACGCTTCCGCTCCCTCTACCTGCTCTTCCCCCTGGTCCTGCTGGCCTTTGGGGTGCTGCTCTGGCGGCTGCAAATCACCGCCGGGGCGGCGTATTATGAAAAATCCCAGCGCAGCATTGCGGAGCTGGAAACGGTACCGGCGGCCCGGGGGAAGCTGCTGGACTGCAAGGGCAATATTTTAGCCCAGGACCAAGTGTCCTGGACTGTGGTGGTGGGGGAGGATTGTGACGCTGCCGTCCGCCGCCGCCTAAGGGCCCTGTGCCGGGAGGCGGAGGTGGATTGGGACGGCCAAGGGGACATCCTCTCCCCCAACGCCCTGCTGCTGGCCTGGCTTCAGGAGGAGGCGTTGGAGGGGGTGTCCCTCTCCCCCGCTGTCCGGCGCCAGGGCAGCGGGGATTTGGCCCCCCAGCTCTTAGGACGGGTGGGGGCCATGAGCCAGGCGGAGTGGGAGCGCTACCGGGACCAGGGCTACGCCCTCAATGAGCTGGTGGGCAAGGACGGGGCCGAGGGGGCCTTTGAGTCCCTGCTCCACGGCAGCCCTGGGGTGCGCCTGGTGGAACGGGACCGCCAGGGGCAGGTCACCAAGCGGGCCTATGCCCAGGCGCCCACAGCAGGCCAGGACGTGACCCTCACCCTGGACCGCAGCCTGCAAGCGGCCGCCCGGGCCGCCCTGGTGGAGGCTTTGGAGAAAAACCCCCAGGCCACCGGGGCGGCGGCGGTGGTGCTGGATGTCCGGGACGGGGGCGTCCTGGCCATGGTGAGCCTGCCGGACTATGCCACGGAGCAGTTTTCCCAGGACTATAGCACCCTGGCCCAGGACCCCAACCACCCCCTGTTGAACCGGGCCATCCAGGGCCTGTACGCCCCGGGCTCCACCTTCAAGCTGGTGACAGCCGCCGCCGCCTTGGAGGAGGGGGTGGTAACCCCGGAGACGGAGATTTTAGACACCGGCCGCTATACCTACTACAAGACCCCCCAGCCCCAGTGCTGGATCTTCCGGGAGGAGGGGCGCACCCACGGCCCCGAGACCCTCAGCCAGGCCATTGCCGACTCCTGCAACATCTTCTTTTACGACGCCGGGCGGCGGCTGGGCATCGAGACCTTGGGCCGCTATGCCCACGCCTTGGGCCTGGGGGAGGAGACGGGCATTGAGCTGGCGGGGGAGCAGACCGGGGTGGTGGCGGGGCCTGCCTACACCCAGAGCCTGGGGGAGAAATGGTACGAGGGCAGCGTCCTCTCCGCGGCCATCGGCCAGGAGAACAACCGCTTCACCCCCCTACAGCTGGCCCACATGACCGCCACCCTGGCAGGGGGCGGCACCCGCTGGCAGGTGCATCTGTTGAAAAAAACCGCCGCCGAGGCCTACACCCCCCAGCCCTTGGGGTCCCTGGACCTGGAAGGGGAGCATTTGGAGGCCATCAAGGCGGGGATGCTGGCGGTGACCCAGGAGGGCTCCTTGGCGGGGGCCTTCCGGGGGCTGCCGGTGGCGGCGGGGGCCAAGACCGGCTCCGCCCAGGTGGCGGGGGCGGAGCTGGCCAACGCCGTGCTGGTGGCCTTCGCCCCCTATGAGGCCCCGGAGGTGGCATTGGCCATCGTGGTGGAGCAGGGGGGCTCCGGCACAGCCCTGGGGGCCCCGGCGGCGGCGATTTTAGGGGCCTATTTCCATTAGCTGCCCCGTCCCAGGATGCTGTTCAAATAGGGGATAAAGCTGCCGTCCAGCTGCCCCCACTGCCCCGGCTGGACCGTATACTCTGAGGCGGTGGGGGGCGTCATGGCGCAGACGTAGTCGTAGAGGGCGGCCTTTTGCATTTCTTCGTCCACGGTGGCCAGGCGCTGGCTCTCCTGACGGTCCAGCTTTGCCACCTTGGCTTGGACGTCACTTTTCACCTTCTCCGCGGCCTGGCTGGCGGCTTCGGCGGCGGCCTGTAAGTCCTGCTGCTCCTGGACAGTGCCCCCGTACTGGCGTTGGAGGGTTTCATACTCCGGGTCCGTCTCATAGCTTGCCCCGGCCCGTTCCTTGGCGGCGGCCAGGCCCTGGTCGTAGGCGGACAAATCCTGCTCGTGGGCGGTTTGGAAGTCCTTCCAGGCCTGGTCCTTGGCCACGGAATCGTAGAGGGCGGTGGCGTAGTCCGCCATGGCCAGGACAATGACGTCGCTGCGCTCCTGTAGATAGGCCCGTTCCTCTAGGCTGTCAGACTGGGTGCAGGCTTCCAGGTCGGCTAAGGAGCGTTCCACCATAAGCTGCTGCCGCAGGAGGCCGTCGCAGGCCACCGTTGCCTCCCCGGCGGTGAGGCATTGGCGCAGGTGGTCCTGGGTGAAGAGGGCGGCGGGGTCCTTTTGGGCCTGCCGGGCGGCATCGGCCAGGGAGGACAACACCCGCCGGTCCTGCTGGGCCAATTTGCCCTGGATTTCCCAGGCCAGGTAACGCAGCTCCAAAATCTTGCGCTGAAGCTCCTGGTCGGAGTCCAGCAGGGCGGTGGCGGCGTCGAAGTCCTCCGCCTGGCGCAGGGTGTCCAGACGGGTTTCCAGGTTTCGGAGGGTGCGGCGGTAGCCGCCATATTCCAGCAGAACCAGGTTCCCCTTGCATAGATTGAAAAAGTCCTGGGAGTCCAGAAAGCCGGGGTCGTATTTCAGATAGCGGTCCACCAGGGGGGCAAAGGCGGCGGCGTCCTTGTTCTCCTGGGCGTAGGCCTGGGCCTCTGATTCTGCCTGTTCAATCTGCTCCTCCAAGGCGGCCAAGGTGGCGTGGACCTCCTCCTCGGAGCTGGGGATATCGCTGCCGCTGCCGGGGGTGTGCTTGTAGAGGACTTGCTTCTCCCCGTCCAGAAGGAACAGCAGGGGCGGGTTCTCCAAGGCGGCCACCTCCGGGCCCTGGCGCGGGGTGCCGCTTTGCACCACCACCAGGGCGGTGACGTCGGAGACATCCCAGGCGTCCAGGGGGACCCAAGCCTGCAAGTCCGCCCGCAGGTCGCTGGTGAGGAGGGCGTAAATGGTTTTCACCTCATGGCCCCGGACCAACTGGCCTCCGGCCAAGGC
>NZ_JBQILM010000018.1:0-41669 GCF_056797215.1 Evtepia sp. | reverse complement strand
GCCACCACCATAGCCAGGATGTACAGGGGGAAGCTCTTTTTCTTCTCGGTGATCCAGCCCATCAGAAAGCCCATGAGGCCCACCACCACCAGGGTGAAGGGGGCCCAGGGGGTCCAGCCGGACACCACGTCGAAGATGGCCATCCCCACGCCCCCGGCGATCATCCCTGTGCGCTTGCCAAAGAGGATGGCCGCCACAAAGAGGGGCACATTGCCCAGATGGATCAGCCCGCCGTTGGCGGCGATGGGCAGGCGGATGTTCACCACGGCGGTAAAGACGTACACCAGCACGATACACATAGCGGTGAGGGTCAGCTCCCTCACGTTGCCCAGGCTGTTGGGCCGGACGGCATTTGTTTTCGCAGACATATCTCAAACACACTCCTATTCGTTCTTTCCTGACCGCACAGGGTTCCACACCCCCCGCGCTTTCACTGCCGTCAGCTTACCACAGGACTGGCCTCATCGAAAGCGCCAAAACAAAAAGATTTTTGCAGGCCAGATATGGTTTGCCCCCAGGCCAGTTTCCCAACCCCGCTTGTCATCTGGCCTGCATTCTGGTATGCTAAGGACAAAAAACGGGAGGAATGGACGATGAACAAAACAGACGGGCGCTCCCTCTTAGCGCGTTTAGAGGCCCATCGAGACCAGGGCTATCTCTCCCTGCACATGCCGGGGCACAAGGAAAATGCCACCCTGGCCCCCTACTTAAAGGCCCTGGGTGCGGAGCTGGACATCACGGAGCTGCCAGACTTTGACGACCTCCACGCCCCGGAGGGCATTTTGAAGGAGAGCATGGCCCGGGCCGCGGCACTGTTCGGGGCCCGGCGGAGCTTTTATCAGGTGAACGGTTCCACAGGGGCCCTATTGGCCGCCATCCGGGGGGCCACCCGGCGTGGGGACAAAATTTTAATGGCCCGGCATTGCCACAAGGCCGTTTATCATGCGGTGGAGCTCTGCGGCCTGGAACCGGTGTACCTGCTCCCCCCGGTGGCGGAGGGCCTCAGCGGCCCCATTTCCCCGGAAATGGTCCGGGCAGCCCTGGCGGCAGAGCCGGATGTACGGCTGGTGGTGTATCCCAGCCCCACCTATGATGGGATTCTCAGCGATACGGCGGGTATCTGTGCCGCAGCCCACGAGAAGGGGGTCCCGGTGTTGGTGGACGAGGCCCACGGGGCCCACTTAGGCCTGTGGGAGGGCTTCCCCCAAAACGCCATGCAGCAGGGGGCGGACTTGGCGGTGGCCAGCCTCCACAAGCTCCTGCCCAGCCTCACCCAGACGGCCATCCTCCACGTAGGCGGTGGCCTGGTGCCCCTGCCGGAGGTGGAGCGCCAGACGGGCATTTTCCAAAGCAGCAGCCCGTCCTACCTGCTGCTGGCCTCTATGGATGCCTGCGTGGGTTTCTTGGAGACGGAAGGCCCCGCCGCCTTTGCCGCCTGGGGCCGCCGCCTGAAGGAGGTGCGGGAAGGGCTCCAAGGCCTCCAACACCTGCGCCTAGTGACGGGCCCCTACCCCATGGACCCCGCCAAGCTGGTGATTTCCACCCGCCACAGTGCCCTGAACGGGGTGGAGCTGAAGGAGCAGCTCCGGGAGACATACAAAATTGAGCTGGAAATGGCCCTGGACCACTACGCCGTGGCCATGACTGGCCTGGGCTCCGACGACGCCATGCCAGGCCGCCTCTCCCAGGCCCTCCTTGCCCTGGACGCCGCCGCTGGCCCCGCCCCAGAGGCCCCCCCAGAGGCGAAACCCCTGCCCCCTCTCCCCCCTCAGCGCATGAAGCTGGAGGACGCCGCCCGGCAGGGGGGCGGCTTCACCTTCCTCTACGACGGCATGGGGAAGATTTCCGGGGAGTATATCTGGGCCTATCCCCCCGGCATCCCCCTGATTACCCCGGGGGAGGAGATCACCGTGGAGGTGGTGGAAACAGTGGAACAGCTGTACCGCGCCGGGGTAAAGCTCATCGGCACCCGGGGCAAGCCGCCGTTTACCACGGTGGTGGTGGAGTGAGGGGGCCGTTTCGCGCCCATAGCAGGATGTGGGCGCAAATGGTATGGCCTGCGCACCACCGAAGCATAGCGCAACGTATCGTAATGATATCTCTTTACAGTGCTCCAAAAATGTGATATATTGTCCATAAAGGAGGTGTCAGTCATGGCACAGGCAGGCAACAGCGTAAACGTAAACTTTCGGCTGGATGCACAGCTAAAGAAAAATGTGGAGGACATCTGCTCCCAAATGGGCATGAATCTGACCACCGCCCTGACCATCTTTTGTAAGAAGATGGAGCAGGAACGGCGGATTCCATTTGAAATCACCGCCGATCCGGACCCGTTCTATTCCGAGAGCAACCTCCGCCACCTGGAAAAGAAAATGGAGGACTACAGGGCCGGCCGGCTGAAACTCGCCGAACACGACTTACTGGAAGAATGAGGGCCTTGGGATGCAAATACGCCGTATCCAATGGGACTTTGACGCATGGGAGGAATACTGCACATGGCAGCAGACGGATAAAGCCGTCTTGCGGCGGATCAATCTGCTGATTCGGGATGTACTGCGCGATCCGTTCCGCGGCACTGGCAAGCCGGAGCCTCTGAAAGGGAATCTAAGCGGATTTTGGAGCCGCCGGATCGATGGGGAACATCGACTTGTTTACGCCGTGGAGGATATATCCATTGTAATCATCTCATGCAGGGGGCATTACCAATAACGCCCCGATCTCTTACCAAAGCAAAAACGCGGTATCCAGCCAACCATCTGGATACCGCGTTGATTGATTTCGTGGGTTGCGCAAAATAACTTCGGCCACCTCAAGGGACAGACTATCCCGCCTACACAGGAATGATACACTTTTCATTGTAAGCGGGAAGCAGAGAATCGTGGGTCAAAAATGACAGGTTTTCCGCTTTGGCCTGGGCTATCAACATTCTGTCAAAGGGGTCGTGGTGAGCTGGGGCATTCTCCGCCCGGGTAAGGGTTTCCAAGGCGTATACATGTTTATCCCGCAGTTCCAGCGGCAGGAACCCCGCCTCCTGGCAATACTGAGAAAGTTCCTTCCCTGTAAAGGTCACGTTGTCCGGATGTCTGGCGTGCTTGACGGCAACTTCCCAGATGGATATGGAACTGTAATAAATCACATGATCCGGGTCCAAAATCAACTCCCTGGCCTTTTCGGACAAACGGGCGTCCTCGTTCAGCGCCCAGATCAAAACGTGCGTATCCAAAAGCAGATTCATAAGTCCGTGCCTCCAAACAGCTCCACGATCTCATCGTTGTGTTGGTCCAGATCTTCGGGGGACTTGAGCTTGCCCTTGGCAATTCCTATCCGCTTAGAAACCGGCGTATCATTGTAAACGGTCATTTTTGCCACAGGCTTTCCATAACGGGCAATGATGATCTGGTCCTCTTTGCCTGTCTCAATCAGTCGGATGAGCTTTGACAGCTCTGTTTTCGCCTCAAGAATATTTACCTGCATGTCTGCACACCTCCTTTGCCTCTAAGCTCAGGGGATCATGTTGGTCTTCTTGGTCTTATTATACGTAACTTTTACGGAAATAGCAACCGGAAAAACAAAACCGCGGTATCCAGCCAACCACCTGGATACCGCGTTTATTGGTTTCGTGTGCTGCGCAAAATGGCCTTGGCTATCGTTATTCCCGAAACGCCAACAGCTTGGACGGATCGATCCCCAATACTGTGGAAATATTAAACAAGAGGTCCAGAGAGATGGGGCGGCAGATCCTTGGTGCTTCAATCGCCCCCAGATGCTGACGGCTGATGCCCACCCGTTCTGCAAGTTGTTCCTGGGTCAGTCCATTGTGCTTGCGGTAATAGGCAATGTTGTAGCCTACCTCAATAAACTTTTGGGTATTGTCAAACTCTGGGTTTTGTCTTGCCGCCATAGTTCTCACCTCCAAGATAGTTTATCCTAGTGGTGGCGGTATTAAAATTGCATAAAATCTAACTATTAATATTTTATGAGAAAACGATTGATATCCCTTTGTCTAACCCTTACAATAGATTTCGACTATGAGCCCGAATATACTGATACGCCAACCACACCCCCCAGCTTCACCGACGTCCCCGCTGACGCCTACTATTCTGACGCCGTCTCCTGGGCCGTCTCCAACGGCATCACCAACGGCAATGGCCCCAACAGCTTCGGCCCCGCCGCCGACTGCTCCCGGGGGCAGATTGTCACCTTCCTGTTCCGCCACATGGCAGAATAACCCAGCTTGATCCCCGCCCCAGGGGGAGGCCACCCCCTCCCCCTGGGGCCATACGATACCCCCATCTGCCACACAACTTAGCCCCCCATCCACCCCCGCCACAAAAACTGTAGGATACCGCAAAATTTGTAGGATTTTTTCCAAAATAATTGTTGCATTCACAGGTAGGGCGTGATATACTTTCAAGTGCAACCAGGGCAGCGGAGCAAGTTGTCCTTGCTTGCACGTCTCCAGTGTTTTTGCCTGCGCGTAACAGGCCAAAATAAATCAATAAAAAAGGAGCAAACCCATCATGAATGCTTATGTCGAACGCGTGATTGAAACTGTCAAGAAGAAGCACGGCAGCGAACCCGAATTCGTACAGACCGTTGAAGAAGTCCTCTCCTCCCTGAGCCCCGTCGTGGACGCTCACCCCGAGTATGAGGCAGTTGACCTGCTGGGCCGCATGGTCGAGCCCGAGCGTATGTTCACCTTCCGCGTGGTCTGGACCGACGACGCCGGCAAGACCCACACCAACATCGGTTACCGCTGCCAGTTCAACGGCGCTCTCGGCCCCTACAAGGGCGGCCTGCGCTTCCAGCCCAACGTGTACCCCGGCATCGTGAAGTTCCTGGGCTTTGAGCAGATCTTCAAGAACTCCCTCACCGGCCTGCCCATCGGCGGCGGCAAGGGCGGCTCTGACTTCGATCCCTCCGGCAAGTCCGACGCTGAGATCATGCGCTTCTGCCAGAGCTTCATGACCGCTCTGTATCGTTACATCGGGCCCGACGTGGACGTCCCCGCTGGCGACATGGGCGTGGGCGGCCGTGAGATCGGCTTTTTGTATGGCCAGTATCGCCGCCTGAAGGGCACCTTCGAGAACGGCGTGCTCACCGGCAAGGGCCTGTCCTATGGTGGCTCCCTGGCCCGTCCCGAGGCTACCGGCTTCGGCGCTGTGTATTATCTGCTGGAAGTCCTCAAGCACGAAGGCGAGGACATCAAGGGCAAGACCATCGTGGCTGCCGGCTTCGGCAACGTCACCTGGGGCATCTGCAAGAAGGCCATGCAGCTGGGCGCTAAGGTCATCACCCTGTCCGGCCCCGACGGCTACATCCACGATCCCGACGGTGTCTGCACCGAGGAGAAGGTGGAGTACCTGCTGGAAATGCGTTCCTCCGGCCGCAACCAGGTTAAGGATTATGCTGACAAGTTCGGCGTCAAGTTCTTCCCCGGCGAGAAGCCCTGGGGCGTGAAGGGCGACATCGTGATGCCCTCCGCTATGCAGAACGACGTCAACATGGAGCAGGCTAAGCGCATCGTGGAGACCGGTGCGAAGTACTACATCGAGGTCGCCAACATGCCCACCACCAACGACGCCCTGCAGTATCTGATGAGCCAGAAGGGCCTCATCGTTGCTCCTTCCAAAGCTGTTAACGCCGGCGGCGTTGGCGTTTCCGCTATGGAAATGTCCCAGAACTCCGAGCGTCTGTCCTGGACCGAGGAAGAGGTTGACTCCCAGCTGCAGCGCATGATGGAGAACATCCACAAGGTGTCCGCCGATGCTGCTGAGAAGTACGGCCTGGGCTACAACCTGGTGGCTGGCGCCAACATCGCTGGCTTCCTGAAGGTTGCCGAGGCTATGCTGGAGCAGGGCATCTTCTAATCCACCCCTATTCTCTGACATTCAATCACGCGAGGCCCGGCCATTTTGGCCGGGCCTTTTCTTTCTTGACGAAGGGCCCGGCGGATGATACAATAGGGCCATATTCAAAAATGGGATCACGGACGGAAAGCCGGGGCTGCGCGGCCCCGGCTTTTCCCCTATCCCTGGGAGGGACGCTCAATGAAACGCCGCGTGATCAAACTGCTCCTGCTGGCGGTGCTGGCGGTCAGCCTGGTGGCCCTGGGGCGGCAGGCTTGGAACAACAGCCGGGCCAAGCAGGACCAGGCCGAGGCCGCCGCCCTGGTACGCATGGACCCCGGCTTCCCCACCACCGCTTCCGGGGACCCCCTGCCCAAGGAGGCCGCCGCCCTGGCCTATATCGACCTGGACGGCCTGCAAGCCGTCAACCCCGATGTGGTCGGCTGGGTGGAGATTCCCGGCACAGAGCTGGCCTATCCCCTCCTGCAAGGGGAGGACAACCAATACTATCTCACCCATAGCTGGAAGCAGGAGGAAAACTCCGGCGGCTCCATTTTCCTGGAATCCACCAGCAGCCCCGACCTCTCCGACTTCCACACCATTGTCTACGGCCACCGCATGTTCAACAACAGCATGTTCGGCACCCTGAAATACTACAAGGACTACAGCTACTGGGAGGCCCACCCCAGCGTCTACCTGGTGGTAGCGGACGGCGTATACCGCTACGACATCTTCGCCGCCTACCAGGCGGGGATCGAGGACACGGTTTATGAGCTGCGCTGGGACGGCCGGGAGGAAAAGCTGATCCAGTACGCCCTGGAACAGACCGTGCTGGACACGGGCCTGGAACCCCAGCCTGGACAGCGCCATCTGGCATTATCCACCTGTACCGGCCGGGGCCACGCCAAGCGCTGGGTGGTCCACGGGGTGCTGGGGGAAGAATATCGGGAAAGGAGTGCTTCCCATGAGAAAACGAATCAGCCTGCTGGTCCTGTCTCTGGCGTTGAGCCTATTGGCGGGCTGCGGTGAGCCCGCGCCGGAGGAGTCCAGTGCGCCGGACACCAATCAAGCCGTGATGGAGGATGCCCAGTGGGCCGACGAGGCCGAAGCCCTGGTGGACTCCCCCGCCGCCGTCTCCCCCCTCCTGCTGCCCGAGGCCAGCGGCACGGCAGTGGAGGCCAACCAGCGGGCGGAGATCGACTACTCCAACCTGAAGGACGGCTATGTCATGGCCCAGTTTACCGGCCAGACCAGCACCCGCCTGAAGGTACAGGTAGCCGGCCCCAGCACCACCTATACCTATGACCTCCCCACCCAGGGCTGGGCCACCTTCCCCCTCTCTGACGGCAACGGGGACTATAGCGTCACCGTGTTCGAGAACACCTCCGGCACCAAATATGCCACCGTCCTCACCGCCAGTTTCCCCGTGGCCTTGGAGGACGAGTTCGCCCCCTTCCTGCGCCCCAACCAGTATGTGAACTATCAAGGGGCGGAAAACACCATTGCCCAGGCGGCGGAGCTCACCCAAGGCCTCAGCGACCCCTTGGAAAAGGTGGGCAAGGTCTACGACTACGTGGTGGAAACCCTGCGCTATGACAAGGAGAAGGCTGCCAGTGTCAAGAGCGGCTATCTCCCGGTGCTGGACGAGGTCCTGGCGGAGAAAAAGGGCATTTGCTTTGACTACGCCGCCCTGATGGCAGGGATGCTCCGCAGCCAAGGGGTCCCCTGCAAGCTGGTGGTGGGGTATGCCGGCTCCGCCTACCACGCCTGGATCAGCGTCTGGACGGAGGAAACCGGCTGGGTAGACGGCGTCATCTTCTTCGACGGCACCACCTGGCAGCGCATGGACCCCACCTTCGCCTCCTCCGGCAACAGCAGCGAAAGTATTATGGAATACATCGGCGACGGGAGCAACTACACGGCGAAGTATTTGTACTGAGACTGCCATGCCGCACCATCCCTAAACGCCGCCGCTTTCGTAAAAAAGAACGCCGCCACAAAGGTGGCGGCGCAAAGCAGGAGAATGGAATGAACGATGTTCCGGCGGCAGGATCACCGCCACCCTTATAGTATTCCAAATATTTCCATCCGTCAAGGGCCCCTTTTTGTCGAATGCCTAATTTCTCACAGTTTCACCAAAAATAGCGTGACTTTTCCCCGTAGTTATGGTATGCTATGAGTACAGAAGGGGGAGCCCTCCTCCTGTACCCACGAAAGGAGCTGTCTTTCATGAAATTCACCTTTACTGACAAGAAAGTGAACATCCCCGACCGCGTTCACGCCTACGCCGAGAAGAAGATCGGCAAACTGGAGCGTTATTTCAAAAACGAGCCTGAGACCTCCGTGGTCTTCAGCGTGGAGAAAGGTCGCAACATCTTAGAAGTCACCATTCGCTCTGGCGCCACCATCATCCGCGTGGCGGAGAGCACCTCCGATATGTTCGTCTCCATCGACGCCGCCGTGGCCTCCATTGAGCGCCAGCTGCGCAAGAACAAATCCCGCCTGGAAAAGCGCCTGCGCAAAGAGGCCTTCATCCCCGACGAGGAGGCCTTTGTCCCCGAGTCTGATGAGGAGGAGGATTCCTCCTATCAGGTGGTCCGCTCCAAGCGTTTCTTCTTCCGTCCCATGACGGTGGACGAGGCCATCCTCCAAATGAACCTGGTGGACCACACTTTCTTCGCCTTCCGCAACGACGATGAGGACGGCGCGTTCTCCGTGGTCTACCGCCGCAACGACGGCGGCTATGGCATCATCGTAGACCAGGACTGATGCTAAACGGAAATAAGTGAACATAAACCGCCCGGCAGGACAAGCCTGCCGGGCGGTTTTTTCTTACGCTTCCAGCTTCAAATCGTTCTCCCCTATCCAGCCCTTCCGCCGGAAGGGGATGCTGATGAGCCAAGTGAGCACGCCAGGGAGGATGAAGCACACCAGGGCCATCCCCAGCCAATCCAGCCCGGTAACGGCCTGCTTGAGCCCTTCCGCCACGTCGTTTACCCAGCCGGTGTACACCCCGATGGGCCCCACCAGGCCACAGGTGCCCATACCGGAGGACACCGGGGTGCCGTTCATCTCCATGCGGAACAGGCAGGTAGCGATGGGCCCGGTGATGGCCGAGGCCAGGGTGGGGGGGATCCAGATTTTGGGGTTGCGGACGATGTTGCCCATTTGCAGCATGGAGGTCCCCAAGCCCTGGGACACCAACCCGCCCCAGCGGTTCTCCCGGAAGGACATCACCGCGAAGCCCACCATCTGGGCGCAGCAGCCTGCCACGGCGGCCCCCCCGGCCAAGCCTGTGAGGCTCAACGCCGCGCAGATGGCGGCGCTGGAAATGGGCAGGGTCAGGGCCACCCCCACGATGACGGACACCAGGATGCCCATGAAGAAGGGCTGTAGCTCCGTGGCCCACATGATAAGCTGCCCCACTGCGGAGGCGGCCTTGCCGATGGGCGGGGCGATGAGGTAAGCCAGGCCGATGCCCACCAGCACGGTGACGATGGGGGTCACCAAAATATCAATTTTTGTCTCCTTGGACACAGCCTTGCCGCACTCCGCCGCCAGCACGGCAATCACCAATACCGCCAAGGGGCCGCCTGCCCCCCCCAGAATGTTGGTGGCGTAGCCCACCGTTACCAGGGAGAAGAGCACCAGGGGCGGGGCCTGTAGGGCATAGCCAATGGCCACCGCCATGGCAGGCCCCACCATAGCCGAGGCCAGGCCCCCTACGGTGTAGGCGGTGGCGGCGTCGCCGCAGCCTACGGTGAGGACGGTGGCACTCAAAAAACCGATATGGAATTGGGTCCCCAAGGTGTTGAGGATGGTCCCCACCAGCAGGGTACAGAACAGGCCCTGGGCCATCGCCCCCAGGGCGTCCACCCCATAGCGCTTGGCGGAGATGACAATATTTTTGCGTTTCAGAAACGCCCGTACATGCTCCATGGCATTTGTTTCCTTTCTCTTCCAAAAACAATAGACTTCACAGGTGTCAAGACACTTGCAAAGCCTATTGTAACAGTTTTTGGGGGAATGTCAATGGGAAAGCGGGAATTTCTCAGGGGTCGTAAAGGATTTCCAGGGCGGTCAACCGCTCCCGCACCCGCTGGAACGCCTCTTCACTGGGGCAGCGCAGGTTGTGGATGTGGACCCCCTTGGTCAAGGAGGACAGGGGGGCGGCACATTGCGCCTTTTCCAGGAATTGCTGCACATCGTAGCGGGAGGACAGTTGGAGCTGTCCGGTGATCTCCCCATAGAGGGGGTGCTCCACCACCACGTCAATTACCGTACAGCCGTTGTCCACCATGGCCAGGAGTTCCGCCTCTAGCCCCGCCCCATCGTGGACGCAGGCCACAGTGCGCAGCAGGCCGCTGTGCTCCCCCAGCTTGTACCCCCTGGGGGTGGCCACGATCTCCAACCCCGCCGCCCGCAGCAGGGCGATGTCCCCCACGATGACCTGACGGCTCACGGAGCACATCTCCGCCAAGGTGGTGGCACTGGTGGGCTGCTGGGAGGTCAGGGTCTGCCGGATCAATTTTCTTCGTTCTTCGGCCTTCATGGGTCGCCTCCCTCTTTGAATCTGGGGTCACTTGTTTGCGGTAAGTAGTTGGTATTTCACGTCCCAGAGCTTTTTGGACAGGTCCACATAGTAGTTGTGGGGGTTGTCAAAGCGCTTCACTTCCTCCCACATGGTGTCCATCTGTTCCTGGCAATAGCGCTGGATATCCTCCAGCTTGGGCAGCTGATACACCAGCTCGCCCTTTAGGAAGATGGGCTGTTGGAGCTCCCGGGCGGTGAAGCCGGTGATGGTCTTTTTCTTCCAGGTGGCGTCGGGGTCGAAAATGGTCAGGCTGCCGTCGGGGTTTTTGTTGCTCTCCACGTCCTCGTCCCAGACGCACAGCCAGTCGCCAATGGCCTTGCCGTGCTCGTTGTCGTAGAGGCGGTACACCCGCTTGAACTGGGGGGTGGTGATTTTGGCGATGTTCTCGCTGAGCTTGATTTTGGGGATCACCTGGCCGCTTTCATCCTCATAGGCCACCAGCTTATACACGCCGCCGAACACCGGCTCACTGCGGGCGGTGATGAGCCGCTCGCCTACGCCGAAGCTGTCGATCTGGGCCCCTTGGAGAAGCAGGTCCTGGATGATGAACTCGTCCAGGGAGTTGGACACGGTGATTTTACAGTCCGGCCACCCGGCCTCGTCCAGCATCTGCCGGGCAGTCTGGGTGAGGTAGGCCATGTCCCCGGAGTCCAGGCGGATGCCGCAGTGGGTGATCCCCCGGGGCCGGAGCACCTCGTTGAAGGCCCGGATGGCGTCGGGGATGCCGCTTTTCAGGGTGTTATAAGTGTCCACCAGCAGCACAGCGTTGTCGGGGTAGATCTCGCAGTAGGTCTTAAAGGCCTCGTACTGGGTCTCGAAGGTCTGGACCCAGGCGTGGGCCATGGTCCCCCCGGCGGGGACGCCATAGAGCTGGTCGGAGATGGTGCAGGCCGTACCCTTGCAGCCGCCGATGAAAGCGGCCCGGGCTCCGTCGATGGCCCCCCCGGAGCCCTGGGCCCGGCGGGAGCCGAACTCCAACACCGTGCGCCCCTTGGCGGCCCGGACGATACGGTTGGCCTTGGTGGCGATGAGACTTTGGTGGTTGATGGTCAGCAGCAGGAAGGTCTCCAAAAGCTGGGCCTCGATGGCAGGGGCCCGGACGGTGAGGATGGGCTCCTGGGGGAACACCGGGGTCCCCTCGGGGACGGCGTAGATGTCCCCGGTGAACTGAAAGTTGCTCAGATAGTCCAAAAACGCCTCGTCGAACAGGTTCCGGCTGCGGAGATAGGCGATGTCCTCCGGCTCAAAATGGAGGTCCTGGATGTATTCCACCACCTGCTCCAGTCCGGCGGCGATGGCGTAGCCCCCGTTGTCGGGGACGTTGCGGAAGAAGAGGTCGAAATGGGTGATGCGGTCCTTGTATCCGGCCTTAAAGTAGCCGTTGCCCATGGTGAGCTCATAGAAATCGCACAGCATGGTCATGTTCAGGGTCTTACTTGTGTTCATGGTCAACACCTTCTGTTTTCATCCCGCCCAGGGGGCAGGTTGTTTGGCGTCCAGGGCCGGGGGGGACCCGCCCGGTGACGGACTGACAAGACAGCCGTAAAGTCCACCCCGCACGCTTTCCTCAACTATACACGAAAGCAGGGAAAAATGCAAGGAATCCCTGCAAAATCCGAAGTTTTTCCTCTGGGCGGCTGGATTCTTAAGAGATTTCTGTCATCCCATCCAAACATCCTCTTCGCCACATCCAGAGGATTCACGCATCCAGAAGCCAATCCAGGGCATATAGTTGGCGGATTCCATTGTGGGAAATGGGCGGGTCCAAGTCCATTGTGAGCAGATATTTGGGATAATGATCCGTTATCCCGTCCAGGGGCCGCAATTCCCGTTCCAGGGTTGCCTCCCCCCGTACCGTCCAGGCCACCTGGTAATAGGCCAACTCCCCCTCTTGGTCCTGGGTTACAAAGTCCACCTCCGCATTCCCCATTTTCCCCACATAGACCGTGTAGCCTCTGCGTATCAACTCCAAGTAGACCACATTTTCCAGGATATGGCCCTGATCCACATTGCGCTGCCCCAAGAGGTAATACCGCAGGCCCAGATCCGCCAGGTAATATTTCTCTTGGAGCTGGAGATACGCCTTACCCTTGATATCATAGCGACTGACCCGGTACATCAACAAGCTCTCCGTAATCCCCTCCAAATAGTTCTCCACAGTGTGGCTAGAAATTTTCCGGCCTGCACTGGTCATACTGTCCGCGATTTTTTTGACGGTGCAGGGATTCCCAATGTTATCAAAGAGGAACTTGAGCACACTTTTCAGCATGGAGGGGTCCTGTATTTTTTTCCGGGCCACAATGTCGTTGAGAACCACTGAATGGTAGATACCATCCAGATAGGCATGGATATTGCGGCGGCTGTTGAGCTGGACTGTATAGGGAAAGGAGCTGTTGTAGACATAGCTGCGGTACAGCTCCTCCTTACTGACGCCTTCGTTGAAGGCACTGGCATACTCCCGAAAGGAGAGGGGCAGCATTTTCAGCTCCACATAGCGCCCAGACAGCAGCGTTGCCAGTTCCCCCGACATGAAATAGGCATTGGAACCTGTGAGGTACACGTCAGCGTTCTTCTTCACGAAAAGGCTGTCCACAGCCTTTTGATAGTCCACCACATGCTGGATCTCATCCAGGAAGATATAGTTCATCCGGTCAGGGCACATCTGTCCTTTGATATAGTCATACAGCGCCCGATAGTCGCAAAGGGGTTCATTCTCAGCCTCTTCAAAGTTGAGGGTAATCATCTGTTCCTCCAAAATTCCCAGGGTACGCAACTGCTCCTGGAATAGATCGAACAGGGTGGACTTTCCACAGCGGCGGATTCCAGAGATCACCTTGATGATCTGCTGATCCTTCCACTCCATCAGGAAGTTCAAATAGTTTGGCCGTTGGATCATCATCCTTCTCCTCCTGGCTTTGTTTTCTAATAGGATACCACAAAAATCAGATAAATAAAAGAGTTTGCAATATATTTCAAACTCTTCTCATTCCCAATCCAAGGGAAAATCCCAAAGCATTTTGCCATACCCCGTCATTTTTGCTTGTCCCCTGGGTATGAACCCCCGCCCTGGGCCATAGGGTTTAGGAGAAAGGACGGGATCAACTATGAAGTTTCTACCTTCCAAGGAAAAGCGGCGGCGGGTGATCGTCCTGCGCCGCCGGCATGTGGCCATCCCCGCGGCGCTGCTGTGCATCTGCGCCCTATGCCTGCTGGCGAACCTGCCGGCCTATGTGTCCGCCTCCACCGCCACCCGGCAGCTGCCCATCTACTGCGTCCAGCGGGACAGCAAGGTCTGTGCCCTCTCCTTCGACGCCGCCTGGGGCAATGAGGACACCCAAACCCTCATCGACATTCTGGACCGCTACCAGGTAAAAGCCACCTTCTTCGTGGTGGGGGACTGGGTGGACAAATACCCGGAGTCGGTGAAAGCCCTGTCGGACGCAGGCCACGAGATCATGTGCCACTCCAACGACCACGCCCACTTCAACACCCTCTCCGCCGACCAGATCGCGGCAGATATCAACGCCTGCTGTGACAAAATAGAAGCCGTCACCGGCACCCGCCCCACCCTCTTCCGCCCCCCCTTTGGGGAGTATGACGACCACGTGGTCACCACCGTGCGGGGCATGGGCATGGAGATCATCCAGTGGGACGTGGACAGCCTGGACTGGAAGGACTACGACGCCCCCACCATCACCCAGCGGGTGACCTCCAAGGTGGGCCCGGGGTCCATTGTCCTCTTCCATAACGCCGCCCTCCACACCCCGGAGGCCCTGCCCTCCATCCTGGAATACCTCCTCCAGGAGGGCTACGACGTGGTCCCCATCAGCCAACTCATCCTTACCGGGGACTATACCCTGGACCACACCGGCCGCCAGTGCCCGGCCCAGTGACGGCCCCTTGTTTTTCCCCTTTCCCGCCATTCCCAGGAGAAGGGTGTTGCGCTCCAAGGAATTTTCGTGTATACTAGCAACAGAAACCTATCCTTGCGGGGTGACGTGACGTTATGTATCAGGTGATCATTGTAGAAGACGACCCCATGGTCTCTGAGATCGAAAAGCAATATGTGGAACACAACAACGACAAATTATCCATAGCCGGTGTTTTCCACAACGGGCAGGACGCGCTGGACTTCATCCGCTCCACCCCAGTGGACCTCATCCTATTGGATTACTATATGCCGGTGATGGACGGGCGCAGCTTCCTGACCACCCTCCGGGCGGAGGGCTTTATGGCCGAGGTGATTATGGTCACCGCCGCCAGCGAAGCCAGCCACGTGGGGGAACTGTATGCCTACGGCGTCTCGGACTATCTCATCAAGCCCTTTGACTACACCCGCTTCCAGACTTCCCTAAAACGCTTCCTCTCCCGGCGGGAGGCCTTCTCCGGCGACAAGGCCTTCAACCAGGAGGAGCTGGACCGGGTGATCTCCCCGGACGTCCAGCGGGGTTTGCGGCTCATGGACAAGGGCATCCATCCGGTGACCTTGGAGCTGATCTGCTCTTTCCTCCGGGAGCACAAGAACGAACGGCTGTCCATTGACGACCTGGCCAAAAACGTGGCCCTCTCCCGGGTGACCCTCCGGCGGTATATGAACTATCTGATCGACAAAAACTACGTCATCGGCGGTGTAGACTACTACACAGGGGGCCGCCCCTCCGCCATGTACACGTATATTGGGGATTGACCAAAGCCCCGGCGCGAACCAATCGCGCCGGGGCTTTTTCGTGGGTCAAAAAAGGCTTCGCCTGTCAAAACCGCCCACTATATCCATTGATGTAATAGGTCAGCATGGCCAGCTCCTCCACCTGCTTCCCATTGGGCAGGGTCCCGGTACACTTCAGCCGCAGGACAATCACCGGGTACTCCACCCCCTTCTCCGTCACGGTCTCTGTGGCCGCGGCCTTGGCCGCCGCCTCGTCGTAACGCAGATAGGCCAGGGCAAAGGCGCCGGGGAGGGAGAACTCCAATTTCTCCGCCTCCGTGCGCTTTTTGCAGTGGTCGGTGACCTCTTTTGTGCTGTTGTACTGCTCCACCGTACAGGGGATGCCGTTTACCGTGGCGCTGTCCACCTCAAATTTGGTGTAGGTCTTGGGGCTGTCAGCGGTGGCGGCGAAGGAGAGCACCAGGCGGTTTTCCTGGCAGGTGCGCACGGTCTCCTCCCAGCGGCAGTCCTCCTTGCCATCCGGCAGGCCCAGCACCTGGCGCAGGGTCTGCCGGATGTTCCCCTTGGGCTTCACCTCCAAGGCATTCAGGGACACCCAGGCCAGGTCCCCCCGGAGAAACTCTGTGGCGCTGGTATACTCCCCCTTGGTGAAACCCAGCTTGTCCGAGAGCTTCCATGCCTCGTCCCAGGTAAAGTCTGTCTCAGAGCTGTACCCCAGGGCCCGGAGCACAAAGGTCAAAAACTCCGTGGCGCTCACAGGGCTGTCGGGGTCGAAGCGCTCCCCGCCCCGGCCGGTGGCCAGGCCCTTGGCAAAGGCGTAGCCCACATAGGGCTCCGCCCACGCCGGCAGGTCGGTGAAGGGGGTCTCCCACTCCCCTTCCAGGGCCGCCGCCTCCGCCCCCAGCAGACGCACCAGCATGGTGACGCTCTGGGCCCGGTTGGGGGCCTTGTCCAAATCGAAGATAGGGAAGCCCTCGCTGTCCACCCCGTTGCCTTGGAGCAGGCCCAGCTGGTAGAGGCTCCAGGCGGCGGTCTCCTTCTCCCCTGCGTTGGCCGCCAGGGCGGGGCAAGCCAGCCCCGCCCACAGGACCAACGCTAAGAATAGTACACATACTTTTTTCATGCTGTTTCTCCTTTGTATCGGGTCAGAGCAGATGCAGACCCTCCAATAAAATCTTGACCCCCAGCAGGATGAGGATCAGCCCCCCAAGGGACTGCGCCTTGGCCCGGTAGCGCAGGCCAAAGAGGCCCCCCAGCTTCACCCCTACAGCGGACAGGACAAAGGTGGTCCCGGCAATGCAGGCCACCGCCGGTAGGATTTCCACCGCCAAAAAGGCAAAGGTGATGCCCACCGCCAAGGCGTCGATGCTGGTGGCCACCGCCAAGGCCAACATCTCCCCAAAGCCCAGGGACGCACTGGCCCCCTCTGATTCCCCTGCCCTGGCCTCCCGGAGCATATTGGCCCCCAGGAACACCAGCAGGCCAAAGGCGATCCAGTGGTCCACCGAGGTGATATACTGGGCAAAGCGGGAGCCCAGGAGCCAGCCCAGCAGGGGCATCAGCCCCTGGAAGCCCCCGAACCAGAGCCCCGGCACACAGGCCCGCCCCAGGGAGACCTTCCCCAAGGCCAGGCCCTTGCACACGGACACCGCGAAGGCGTCCATAGACAGGCCCACCGCCAGAAAAAACAGTGCCAAATATCCCATACGATCCCTCCCGTTCACCGTTCACCTTATGTACCCGGCGGGACCCTTATACCGTTTTTGCTGGGATGGGAAAAATAGGCAACAGCCTTAGGGGGTATGGTGTCCCCCCAAGGCTGCTGGCAGATTAGTTCAGGCTTTCCCAGGCTTTCTCCAAAAAGCTCTCGTCAAAGGCCACCTCTGGGGCCACGCCCTCCTGGATGCTCCCGGCCAGTTTGGTCAGGGTGATGGCCGCCTCATAGCCGCTCTCGGAGTGGTAGCCCTTGTAGTTGGCCAAGCCCCGCTCCTTGTCGTACTGGGCGTCGTAGAGCAATTCCTCCTCCGCGCCCTCGAAGAGGGGCAGCAGCTTTTCCGCAATCTCCTCCGGGGTGGCGGTCTCCATCCACTGCATGGCCCGGGCCATGGCGTTCACCGCCTTCTGCACCAGCTCCGGGTCGCTCTCAATGAGGGCGTCGGAGGTCATAACGGTGAAGAGCTCATAGCTGGCGGAGCCGATGATCTCCTGGATCACCGCGTCCTCGGTGCCATCCACGATCACCACGCCGCCGGCGTCCAGCAGCTTCTTGGCGGACCAGGGGTTGGTGGACACAGCCCCCTGCAATTCCCCCGCCTGGATGGCGGCGGCATAGCCGGCGCTGCCCATGGTGATGACGTTCACGTCCGTCTCCGGCACCAGGCCGGCCTTGTTCATGCAGGCCATGGCGAAGGAGTAGGGGCCGCTGTTGGCGCTCTTGCCCCCAGCCACGGTACCGCCCCGGAGGGATTCCAAGGTGCTGTATTCTTCACTGGCGCCGATGAGCTGATAGGGGTACTTCTGGGTGGTGGACACCAGCACCTTCATCCCCTGGCCCTGCTCGTTGACCACCAAGGCGGTCTCAATGCCCTTCAGGCAGAACTGGGCCTCCCCGGAGAGCACCGGGGTGGAGCCGTCGGCCCCGGACACGGTCTCGAAGCTGACATCCAGCCCCTCTTCCTCAAAGTAGCCCAAGGTCTCCGCCAGGTAAGCGGGGGCCCAGTGGTAGCCCCGGACCTCTTCCGTGATGACCACAGGGGTCAAGGCCCCGGCATCGTCCTGCGTCCCGCTGCCTTCCGCCTCCGGCTTCTCTCCGCAGCCGCCCAGCAGCCCCAGGCACAGGGTCAGGGCCAGCAGCCATGCCAAGTGTTTCTTCATCTCGCACAATCTCCTTTTCCTTGGTAAAAATCTATGGAAAACCCTTCCGGGTTGTCCTCATGCGGCAGGGGCCTGCCAACGCAGCAGCCACCGTTCCAGCAGCCGCACCACGCAGTCCAGCAGGACCACCACCAGGACAATCACCAGCACGCAGCACAGCACCCGTTCCATGTCGTAGCGCTCCCCCGCGTCGGCGATCACCCAGCCCATGCCCCGGCTGGCGCCCAAATACTCCCCCACAATGGCCCCGGACAGGGACAGCCCCAGGCTGGTGCGCAGGCTGGCCAGCAGCCAGGGCAGGCTGGCAGGGAGGATCACCTTGCCCATCACCTGCCTCCTGGTTCCGCCCAGCAGCTTCACCGCCGCAATGAGCTCCGGCTCCACCGCCCGGACCCCGGAGTAGAGGTTGAACACGAACACAAAAAACACCATCAACCCGGCGATGAGCACCTTGGAGCGCAGCCCCAGGCCAAACCAGATGATGATGAGGGGCCCCAGGGCCAGCTTCGGCAGGCCGTTGAGGCCGGTGAGCAGGGGCATCAGTGCCCGGCTCACCCTAGGCGCTACCCCTAAGGCAAAGCCCGCCAGGCTCCCCAGCAGCGCCCCGAAGAGCAGGCCCAGGCCCGCTTCCTCCAAGGTGGCGCTCAGGTGGCGGCCCATGGCGCCGCTGTCCACCATCTCCCAAAACTCCGCCCAGATCAGGCTGGGGCGGCTGAAAAAGAAGGGGTTCACATGCCCCCCCGCCGCGGCCCATTCCCAGAGGCATACCGCCAGGGCCAGCGCCAGCACCGTCCACACGCCGGGGCCAGGAGAAAACCGTCGTCTCATAGGCCCTCCTCCCCCCGGCGCAGCTCCCGTTCCAGGTCCCGCCACACCGTCTCTTCCAGCTCCACAAAGTGGGGAGAGAATTTCACGTCCATCACCCGCCGGGGCCTGGGCAGGTCGATGGGGTACTCCCTCACCACCCGGCCGGGGCGGGCACTCATCAGCACCACCCGGTCCGCCAGGGTAATGGCCTCGGTGAGGTCATGGGTAACATAGAGGATGGTGCAGCCAGTCTCCTCCCACAGCCGGAGGATATCGTCTTGGAGTTTTTGCCGGGTGAGGGCGTCCAGGGGGGCAAAGGGCTCGTCCATCATCAGCACCGCCGGGGACACCGCCAGCACCCGGGCAATGGCCGCCCGCTTCCGCATCCCCCCGGAGAGCTCCCGGGGATAACTCCCCTCAAAGCCCCCCAGGCCCATCTGCTCCATGAGCAGCTGTGCCCGGTCCCGGCGCGCCTGCTTGCCCACGCCCCGCAGCTCCATAGCCAGGGCCACGTTGTCCAGCACCGTGCGCCAAGGCAGCAGGGTGTCCCGCTGGGAGACATAGCCCACCGAGGGGGGCAGGCCCTCCACCGGCTCCCCCGCCAGATGGACCCGCCCCTGGCTGGCTGGGAGCTGCCCTGCCAGCACATTCAGCGCCGTGGTCTTGCCACAGCCAGAGGGCCCCACCAGGGCCACCAGCTCCCCCTGGGCCACAGAGAGGTCCATCCCCTCCAAGGCCCGGAGGCGCTTTCCGTCGGCAGAGGGGAACTCCACCGTCACGTCTTTTAATTCCAGCATTTCTATGATGGGCACCCCTCTCCATGACACAATTCTTGCATACTGTCCTATTATATGAGATTTCTCCATCCTTGTCAATGCCAGGACAAGTCCTCCACCCCCTGCTCTGCACACGTCCCGTTGATTGGCCCTACCACGTCCCCTACGGCATCCTCTACGCCAAGTCCCCCTCCCCGGCAGTCGCGGGCTTTCTGGACATCCTGCGCCAGCTCTCCCCACCCAACGCCGCCGCTACGTGAGGGGCAATGTGGCGTGGAGACAAGAAAATGAGGCACACCAACGGATGTGCCTCACAGGATTCCTCAGGGGATGCCCTCTATTATCGTGCGCTTTTCAATTCTTCTACATCATGTGCCAGGCTCTTGATGGCGGTGCGCAGTACAACCACCTCTGCCTCTAGGTTCTCCACCCGGCTCTTGGGTATCAGGTTATTTAACACGTTCTCATGCCCCTCCGCCAACAGCTTCAACTGGGGCAGGACAATATTCTCCTGGGTGACCGCCACCCGGGTCAAGGTGGTCTGCATGTCGGCAATGGTAGCCTGGGTCTCCTCCTGCTTTGCCTCCATTTTGTCCATCCGGCCTTCCACGCGTTCCATCCGGCCGTCCATTTTGTCCATCCGGCCTTCCATTCGTTCCATCCGGCCGTCCATTTTGTCCATCCGGCCTTCCATTCGTTCCATCCGGCCTTCCATTCGTTCCATCTGGCCTTCCATTCGTTCCATCTGGCCTTCCATTCGGTCCATCCGGCCGTCCATCCGGTCCATCTGGCCCTGCATTTGCTCCAAGATTGCTAAGATCTTTTCTTCATTGTTCATATGTATCTCCTCTCCCGTGAGCCGCCTAAATCTTAACTTTATGATGCTATCATACCATGGATGGCAACCAATGGCAAGAGCAACGCCAAGGTGCAAGCTGGATTCTGCCCGGCAGGCAGGATAATACTTGATAAATCCCCAGGGGCATGCTACAATAAATTATAAAATGATTGGATATCGGGGCAGGCTGGTATGGCTTGCGGAAAGCGGTTTTCAATACGGAGTTTAGGAAAGGGTAGGAGACGAAAATGCCAATCTTTGATCGTTTTGTCCCACGGGAAGCTGCCCGGGGCGAGCAGGAAAGGAACGCGTTTCATCCCATCCCCTACAGGAAAATGTTCTCAGAACTGGATGCAGCCGGTGAAGAGGCAAAAGCGCACTATCCGGACGACAGCAAAACCGTAGATGAGTTTATCCGTGTTCTCAAGGAAACCTGCAGAGACCGGCACAGGAAGGTATTGGATGGCGAGTGGCGGCCTATGAAAGCGGAGGCACGGTTTTTCCTGTCAACGGACCGGATGTGCGCCTATGCCTGCCTGCTCCCCCCAGAGAACGACGGCGATGGGATCAGCTTTGAGACCTTTTGGGAAGACCTGCATTATGAGGGGATCCTCTACGGCGTGTTTCCGGAGGAGGCGCTCCAACGGGACTATGGCTGTGGATATCTCCACATCTTCCCGGTGGCCCGGGGAAAGCTGCCCTGCCCCGGGTCAGACGGCAAGCTCACGGAGCTGTTCCAGCGGCGCATCAATATGCGCCTGGACATACAGGACGGCAGCCAAGTGGACTTCGGCCCCGACAGCCAGGTGCAGCCCATCCGAAAGGGGGCGGTTATCTGCATGATCCGTCCCCCAAAGCCGGGGACGGACGGCATGGATGTCACAGGGCAGGCCCTCCCCAGCCCCCCGGTGGTCAGCGCCCATGTGCCCCAGGGGGTGAACACCAAGATCGAACGGGGCGGCTTGGCCCTCACCGCCGGGGCGGACGGAATCCTATACATCGAAAACGATCTGTTTTGCGTCCAGGCCCAGAAGATCATCGACGGGAGCATGGAGCAATTCCAGGGGACGCTTCAAATCTCGGGCAACCTCTACGTGGAGGGAAACGTAGACGGCGGGGTCTCCATTGAGGCCTCTGGTGACATCATCATCGGCGGGAAGATGGGGCAGGCCCGGGTGGTCTCCACCGGCGGGACTATCCGCGTCCAGGAGGGGATTTTCGGCACCACAGGGCAGACCTTCCTCACCGCAGCCCGCCAGGTGCAGTCCCCTGTGATGGAGTGTGCGCAGATCGTGGCGGAAACCAGCGTAATCGCGGAGATGGTCAACAACTGCGAAATCCGCTGTGGCGGCACCGTGTATGCCATGGGCGGCCGGGGGATGATTGTGGACAGCCAAATTCGGGCCGGGGGCAGCGTCCTGTGCCTGCGCATCGGGAACTTAGCCGGAGGCCGGAGCCAGATCTCCGTGGGCTATCCCCCCCACATCCCGGAGACCTGGGAGCGGGTCCGGGGGGAGCTGGTGGAAATCGGCCCCACCCTCACCGTGCTGTGGGACAATATCACCGCCCTGCGGAAGCTGGGGCACCGGATTTCGGACAAGGAGCAGGCGGTGCTGGAAACCCTCCTAGAGCAGCGCAAGCTGTACATTGAGCGGCAGGCGATGTTGAAAATCGACTTGGCCGAGGTGGACAAAGCCCTGGACAAAAAAAGCAAGGGGATCATCCGCTGTGAGAAATTGCAGCCCTGCCTGGACGTCCAAATCGGCCGCGCCAAGGAAGCGGTCACCACCATAGAGGAACAGTGTAATATCCACCTCTGTGAGCGGAGAATCCTATTAAAGTGAACACACAGCGTAACCCCCCGGGCGGCACCGTCCGGGGGTACGTTATGCCCATCCCCAACAAAAAACAGAGGCTACCACACCCTATGGTGCGATAGCCTCTGTTTTTTGGAGCAGGTAAAGGGAGTCGAACCCTCCTATCAAGCTTGGGAAGCTTGCGTTCTACCGATGAACTATACCTGCATTTTCCGCCAGGGGAGGGGCCAAAAGGGCACCGTCATCTGACTACCTGCGTATTATAGCACGAGCCGCAGGAAATTTCAAGGGGAAATTTTGTCGGATTTCCGTCCCCCTGCCGCGAAAGCAGGCGCACCATTTCCCCCCAGGCTCATAGAATGGAATGGCAAGCAACGCCAGTCTGAAACAACCAGAGGAGGTAACATTATGAGTGAACGGGTCGTACCCGGTCCGGTGCAAGATAGCTGCGGCATCCGGGAAGCCGTGTGCATCCATACGAAAAAGATTTACGACAGTTGCCGTGACAAGGATTGCATCGAAGACCTGCGGGTCTATCCCACCAGAGGCTCCCAAGCGGTCATTGACCGCGCCCTCAGTGTCCGGGGAGGGCGGGCGGAGCTGCTGAGAGCCTACATCGACGTGGAGCCCGCCGCCTACAACCGGGGCTTCTTCAGCGTAGACATCCGCTACTACTACCGCATCACCGCCGAGGCCTTTTTGGGCGGGGCCCGCACCGCCGACATCAGCGGCCTGGCGGTCTTTGACAAGCGGGTGATCCTCTTTGGCAGCGAGGGCAACGCCAAAGTCTTCTCCTCCCGCTACCAGCCCGACGGGCCCGACGCCCAGCTGGGCCGGCGCAGCAATCTCCCCGAAGCGGTGGTGGAGGCGGTGGACCCCATCGTCCTGAGCCTGCGCCTGTGCGAGGGCTGCGACTTTGGCGGCTGTGGCTGCCCCTGCCCCCCCGGCTGCGCACCAGTGTGCCCGCCCCCGCCGCCCCCCTGCGGGCCCTGCGCCCCTGGTACCCCTGGCGGCCCTGGCGGCCCCGGTACATCCGGCACCCCTGGCGCCAGCATGGTCTATGGGGAGAACGAGCTCACGGAGATCCCCACAGGCATTGACGCCCTCTTCGACAGCGAGCTGTGCTTCGACGCCTGCGCCCGGCGGCTGTGCGTCACCCTGGGCCAGTTCTCCATCGTGCGCCTGGAGCGGGACTCCCAGCTCCTCATCCCCATGTACGACTACTGCATGCCCACCCGGGAGTGCAGCGGCGGCGGGGACGACTGCTGCGACGAAGACCCCTGCGAGATCTTCCGGCAGATCCGCTTCCCTGTGGGCGAATTCTTCCCCCCCAGCGCCTTGCCTGGGATGGAGGAGGAGCCCGGCGGCGGGAACTGCTGCGGCGGCGGCAACAACTGCTGTAGCTGCGGCTGCTGACCACGCCCCCCAAGCGCAATGGGTGGGGCCCCCTGGAATACAGGGGGCCCCACTCTTTTTCTGTCCTGATATGGTTTTACCGAATTGGAAGCCCCTATTTCCCCGCCAGGACCCGGGCCTCACTGGCGGGCTTCCCAGCCCGGCGGCTCATCCGGCGGAGGGCTTTTTCCAGCTCACACACCACCAGGGGTGTCACCGCCAGCCCCAGGACGGCAGCCCATTCCTGGCCGTCCAGGGCCACCACGGAGAAGGCCCCCTGCAAGGGCGGCAGCAGCAGCACCGCCACTTGAAGGGCCGCCCCAGCCAGGAAGGCCTTGTTCATGGCGGGGTTGGAGAACAAGCCAATGTGGAACAGGGACGCCTCCTCGCTGCGCACGTCAAAGGCGTGGAAGAGCTGGCTGAAGGTGAGGGTGGCAAAGGCCATGGTGTTGGCCACGGCGTAGGACTCCGCCAGCACCAGCCCCAGCCAGTAGGCCAGCAGGGTCAGCCCCCCCACCAGGCAGCCCTGCCACAGCAGGCGGAAGGAAAAGCCCTTGGAGAACAGTGGCTCCTCCTTCCCCCGGGGGGCCTGGCTCATCACGGCCTCCTCCACCCCCTCCATCCCCAGGGCCAGGGCGGGGAGGGAATCCGTCACCAGGTTCAGCCACAGCAGCTGCACCGGGCTCAGGGGGGCGTGGGGGAAGGCCAGGAGGGTGGCCAGGAAGATGGCCAAAATCTCCCCGATGTTACAGGAGAGCAGGTAGTGGATGGCCTTGCGGATGTTGGCATAAATCCCCCGGCCCTGCTCTACGGCGGCCACCACCGTGGCAAAGTTGTCGTCGGTGAGGATCATGTCCGCCGCGCCCTTGGCCACGTCGGTGCCCCCCTTGCCCATGGCGCAGCCGATGTCGGCGGTTTTCAGGGCGGGGGCGTCGTTGACCCCGTCCCCGGTCATAGCCACCACCCTGCCCCGCTTCTGCCAGGCCCGGACGATGCGCATTTTGTGCTCCGGGGTCACCCGGGCGTACACCGACACCGCCTCAATCTCCTCCTCCAGCATCTCCTGGGGGAGCATGTCCAGGGCGGGTCCATCCAGGGCCCGGTCCCCGGGGCGGAAAATGTTCAAGTCCCGGGCAATGGCTACGGCGGTGTCCTTGTGGTCCCCGGTAATCATCACCGGACGGATGCCCGCCGCCGTACAACGGGACACCGCCTCCCGGACCTCTGGCCGGGGTGGGTCCATCATCCCCACCAGGCCCACAAAGCACAGCTCCCGTTCCAGTTCACCGGCGGTGTAACGGCCGGGGAGCTGGGCCCGCTCCCCCTGGGCCACCGCCAGCACCCGCAGGGCCGCCCCTGCCAGGGCCTGGTTTTCCCGGCGGATGCGCTCCCGCTCCGACCCAGTGAGGGGCCGGGGGCCGTTGGACCCCAGGATGTGGGTGCAGCAGGCCAACACCGCCTCCGGGGCCCCCTTCACGGCAATGAGGCAGCCCCCCTGGGGGGTGGTGTGGCAGGTGGCCATGCGCTTGCGGCTGGAATCGAAGGGAGCCTCCCCCTTCCGGGGATAGCTTTTTTCCAGCTCCCCCCGGAGGAAGCCCTCCTGGGCGGCGATGGCGGCAATGGCGGCCTCTGTAGGGTCCCCGGTGAAGCCGCCGCCGGGGGTGGCCTTGGCATCCCCGCACAGGGCCCCTAGGGTAAGTAAGGTTTTGCGGTCCGCCCCGCCGGGGGTGCGCAGTTCCAGGACGGTCATTTGGTTCTTGGTGAGGGTACCGGTCTTGTCGGAACAGATCACCGAGGCACAGCCCAAGGTCTCCACCGCGGGCAGGCGCTTGATGATGGCCCCCCGCTTGGCCATCCGCCCCACCCCCATGGCCAGGACGATGGTGACAATGGCAGGCAGGCCCTCTGGGATGGCCGCCACCGCCAGGGCCACGGCGGTGAGGAACATGTCCAGCATGTCCCGGTGTTGGAGCATCCCCACGCCGAACATCACGGCGCACACCCCCACGCACACCAGGGACAGTACCTTGGATACCTCCCCCATCTTCTGCTGCAAGGGGGTCTCCCCCTGGTCCTGGTTCAGCAGCAGCCCGGCAATGCGGCCCATCTCCGAGGCCATCCCCGTGGCGGTAATCACCACCCGCCCCCGGCCTCCGGTGATGACGGTGCCGCCGATGACCATGTTCCGCCGCTCCGCCAAGGGGGTCTCCGGGGCCAGGGCGCCCCCGGCCTGCTTGTGGACCGGGAGGGACTCCCCCGTCATGGCGGACTCATCTGCCTGTAGCTCCGCCGCCCACAGCACCCGCCCGTCGGCGGGGACGAAATCCCCCGCCTCCAAAAGCACCACGTCCCCGGGCACCAGCTGGGCACTGTCCAAACGCAGCTCCTGTCCTCCCCGGACCACCAGAGTCTTGGGGGCGGAGAGCTGTTGCAGGGCTTCCAGGGCTTTCCGGGCGTTGTCCTCCTGGGAGACGGAGATCACGGTGTTAAAGGCCACGATCAGCAGGATGATGGCGGCGTCTAGCCAGTCCTCCCCGCCCCCGGCGAAGTAGGACAGCCCCGCCGCCGCCAGCAGCACTAGGATCATGGGGTCCTTGAGCTGGGCTAAGACCCGGAAAAACAGCCCCGCCTGCTTCCCCTGCTCCAAACGGTTTTCCCCGAACTGTCCCAGGCGCTTTTTGGCCTCCGCCGGGGAGAGGCCCCGGTCGCTGTCGCTGTGGAGCTCGTCCAGCACCTGGCGCAGGGATTTTGTGTGAAAGGCTCGTTCCATACGCTCCCTCTTTTCCTATGGGTTGTCCCCTCTATCCTAGCGGAATGGGCACACGTCATTCTGTCGCTTTCTGGATGGTGGGAAAATTTTCCTGGGCAGGGGGACAACCCGCCCTTCCCTCTTGACGGGGGAGCAAAGCCTTGTTATGATATAGTTAACTTAAAAAAGGAGGGGACAACTATGCCGACCGAGAAAGAGATTTTAATGATTCAGAAAGCCACCATGTTCGACCTAAAGCAAATCTTGGAGGCCAACCCCGACAAAACATACACCGTTGACGAGCTAAAAGCCCTGATTGATGCCTATATCGCTGGCTTGCAGTAACAGGACGGGAACACAAAAACGTGCAAGAGCATACATGACACATCATTGAAAAAGAGGATGCAGACCGGCAGGTCCGCATCCTCTTTTTGTTTTATATCACGCACTCAAAGCAGCAGTTCCCGGTAGCTCTCCGCCTCCCGCACCTGCCCCACAGCGGACAGGGACAGCTGGTCCCAGTCAAACACTTCCTCTGCCAGGGCCAGGATATCCTCCCGGGTCACGGCGTCGTAGGCGGCGATGAGCTGTTCGGCGGAGAGGATTTCCCCGTTGAACAGCAGGGAGCGGCCGGAGTGGCTCATCCGGGACTGGGTGGACTCCATGCCCATGACCACGTTGGCCTTGGTCTGCTCCCGGACCCGGGAGAGCTCCTCCTGGGTGGGGCCGTTTTGTTTGAAGTCCCGCACCACCTGGCGGATGGTTTCCAGGGCTTTGGCCTCGGTGTCGCCGTTGAGGGCGGTATAGATGCAAAAGCAGCCGGTCTCCCGGTGGCTGGCCCCGTAGGAGTAGATGGAGTAGCACAGCCCCTGCTGCTCCCGGACGGTCTGGAACAGCCGGGAGGACACCCCGCCCCCCAGGATGGTGGAGAGCAGTTGCAGGGCAAAGCGCTTGGGGGAGCCGTAGCCCAGCCCTGGGAAGGCCATGAGCAGGTGGTTTTGCTCAATGGGCTTTTTGGTGGCCACAAAGGCGGGGCGGTACAAGGCCGTCTCCTCCTCCCTGGCCGCCCCTGGCGGAAGGACGGAAAAGCGCTGGCGCAGCTGGTCCAAGTCCTCCTGGCGGAAGCTCCCCGCCAGGGAGACCACGGTATTTTCCGCCCGATAGCTGCGCTGGTGGAAGTCCCGCAAAAAGTCCCCGGTCATGTTGGCCAAGGTCTCCTTCCGGCCCAGGATGGGCCGGGACAGGGCGCTGGGGGCATACACCGCCTGGAAGAGCTTCTCCCCGCACAGGTCGTCGGGGGTGTCCTCGTACATGTCGATTTCCTCCAAAATGACCCCCCGCTCGGTCTCCACCGCCTCCTGGGCGAAGGCGGAGTGGTAGACCATATCGTAGAGGATGTCCAGGGCCTGGGCCAAGTGGTCGTCCAGCACCCGGGCATAGAAGCAGGTGGACTCCTTGGTGGTGTAGGCGTTGATCTGTCCGCCGATGGCGTCGGTCTCCCGGGCGATGTCCGCAGCGGAGCGGCGCTGGGTGCCCTTGAAGAGCATGTGTTCAATGAAGTGGGCCGCCCCAGATTCCTGGGCCGTCTCCACCCGGGACCCGCCCTTCACCCAGATACCCAGGGAGGCAGAGCGGACGGTGGGGATGGCCTCGGTAATCAGGCGCACGCCCCCCGGCAGGGTTTCAATCGTTACCATAGTCAGCTCCTTCGCTTCTTTTCAATGGTGGTCCCCAGGGCTTTTTCGGAGATGGCGTCCAACAAAATGGCGTGCTCCATCCGCCCGTTGAGGATGGTAACCGCCCCCACCCCGTGTTCCACGGCGTGGATGCAGTTTAAGGTCTTAGGCCGCATGCCCCCGGCGATGAGGCCGCTGTCCATGAGCTCCTTGGCCCGGCTGGGGTCGATCTTGTCGATGCGGGTGGAGGGGTTCTGGCTGTCGGTGAGGATGCCGTCGGTGTCGGTGAGGAAGATGAGCTTGTCCGCCTTCAAGGCCTCGGCAACGGCCCGGGCGGCGTCGTCGGCGTTGCAGTTGAAAGCCTTCCCCGGCTCGGTGGCGCTGCCGGCAATGGGGGACACCACCGGCAAAAAGCCCCCCTCCAACAGGGTCAGCAGCAGGCGGGGGTCCACCTGGGTGATGGTGCCCACCAGGCCCAGGCTGTCGTCCTTGGACCGGGCACTGAGCAGCCCCCCGTCCCGGCCAGACACCCCGCAGGCCCGGCTGCCCACCCGGCTCAACGCCGCCACCACGGATTTGTTCACCCGGGCCGACAGCGCCAGCTCCGCAGTGTCCAGCACCGCCTGGTCGGTGTAGCGGTAGCCCTGCTGGAAGCGGCTCTCCACCCCCAGCTTGTCCAGCAGGGCGGAGATCTCCTTGCCGCCCCCGTGGACCAGGATCACCCGGACCCCCACAGATTGCAGGGCGGCCACATCCTCTAAAATGGTGTCGGTGCTCTCGGCGTCCAGGGCGGAGCCGCCGTATTTGATGACCACGGTACGGCCCTCCCAGCGGCGCAGCCGGGGGAGCACGTCCAGCAGGGAGCGGACCTTACTCATGCCGTCCATACCGTGCTGGACGTCGTACTCGTGGAGGGCCTCCTTGGCGTAGTCTACATCGGAAGGGCAGTCGATATACTCTGTGCCCCGTTTCTGCCGGGTCTCCGCCCCCTTGCCGGTGAGGAGGATCACGGTTTCCTCCCGGCTGCCCATCACGGCCTGGCGGATGGCCTCCCCCCGATCGGGGACGATGCTGTATTCCGCGTGGTGCTGGGCCTCCACATACTGGGCGATATCCTTGCAGATATCCTCCACCGGCTCCTCCCCGGCGTCCTCCTCGGTGAGGATCACCAGGTCAGAGTATTTGCCGGAAATCTCCCCCAGGTCCCGGCGGCGGTCAAAGGCCTTCTTGCCGGGGCAGCCGAACACGGTGACAATCCGCCGCCCGGGGTACTCCGCCTGGACGGACTGGAACAGGGTTTCAAAGGAGAGCTTGTTGTGGGCATAGTCCACCAGCACGCACACCTTGTCGTCGGCGTTGGCATAGACCTCCATCCGGCCGGGGACCCGGGCCTTCATCAGCCCGGCAAAGGCGTACTGCTCCGGGATGGACAGGGCCTCGCACACCGCCAAGGCCGCCAAGGCGTTCTGGACGTTGAACAGCCCCGGCATGGTCAAGCGGAACTCCCGGTTATACCGGGGGGTTTTCACCCGGAAGAGGATATCCCCTCCCTGCTTGCGCACCTGGGTGCCGAACACGGTGGCGGAGGGGTCCTTTTCGGAAAAGGTGATGATCCGGGGGCAGCTGCGCTTGGCGGCTTCCAGCACCCGGTCTGCCCGGTCGCTGTCCAGGTTCACGCAGGCGGCGGCGGACTGGGCAAAAATCCGCAGCTTGGAGGCAAAGTAGTCCTCAAAGTCCGGGTGCTCAATGGGGGAGATGTGGTCGGGGCTGATGTTCAGGAACACCGCCGCGGCGAAGTCCACATTCCGCACCCGGTCATATTTCAGGGCCTGGCTGGACACCTCCATGGTCAGATACCGCAGCTCTTCCCCCACGGCGTTGGCGAAGTGGCGTTCCAGGTCCAAGGGCTCCGGGGTGGTGAGGTGGGACTCAAAGCGCTCCACCCCGTCGTAGGTGTCGATGGAGGAGATGATGCCGCTGGCGGGGGCCTTTTGGGCGGCGAGATACTCGTCGAAGATATATTTCAGGTAGTAGGTGGTGGAGGACTTCCCCTTGGTGCCGGTGATGCCCACCACCCCCAGCTTCCCCGAGGGGTGGTTGTAATAAAAATCCGCCAGCAGGGCCATGGACAGCCGCACATCCCCCACCTGGATGCAGGGCAGCTCCACCTCTGGGTAGGGCTCCTCTGCCAGGTAGGCAAAGGCCCCCTTCTCCTGGGCGGCGCGGAGGTAGTCCACCTTAAAGTGGGCGCCCTTGCAGATGAACAGGGTGCCGGGGACCACCTCTCGTGAGTCGCAGCTCACCAGGGCCACCTCCCGTGTCAGGGGGGCGCTGGCGGCGGCGCGCAGCAGGTTCTTTTTCTGTAATAGCTGGATGTACTCACCCAGGGGATAGAGGGTTAGCTTCATGGTCAAATCCTTTCCTCGTCAGGGGGCCAGCGCTTTCCCACAGCGCAGGATGGCCTGCTGGGCCAAAACCTCCATGGCGTCGATGTAATAGGGGGGCAGCTTGGCCTGCTCCCGGTAGACGGACAGCTCCGTACAGCCCAGGATGGCGCAGCCGCAGCCCGCGTGGTGCAAAAAGCGGTCCAGGGCGGCGAATTTCGCCCCGTCCCCCGGCCTCCCGCGTTTGATATCGTCATAGATCAGGGACATCACGGTGTTTTGCAGCCCTGGGGGCGGTGTGACGGCTGTGCAGCCCACCGCCTCCAAGGCCGTTTGATACAGCCCGGTCTGGATGGTGCCGTCGGTGGCCAAAACCCCCACCCGCTCTGCCCCGGTTTCCTTCACCGCCGCCGCCGTCTCCTGGATCATGTGGAGGATGGGCACCGGGGTCTCCTTTTGGAGCCGGGGGACGAAGTAGTGGGAGGTATTGCAGGGGATGGCAATCAGCGTGCAGCCCGCCGCCGTCAAGAGCTGGATGCCCCGGAGCAGGGCGTCATACACCGGCCCCTCCTGTCCGCTGAGAATCCCGGCGGTGCGGTCGGGGATGGCGGCGTCGCTCCACAGCAGCAGGCGCAGGTGGTCCTGGTCCCGCTGGGCATCGGTGCGGGCAATGATGCGCTGGTAAAAGGTATTGCTGGCCTGGGGGCCCATACCGCCCAGGATGCCTAGGATGTGGTTGCTCTGTGTCATAGCTGTGCCCTCAACACTTCGGCTGATAATACTGCTTGTATTTTACAAAATGCCCCAGCAGGTTTTTGGTCATCCGCAGGCGGCGGGGGAGGGCCTTGTCGGCGTGGTAGAACAGGGGGGTACTCTCCCGCCCTTCCGCCATGCGCTGTTTCATCTCCCCGTGGTATTCCGAGACGATGTAGCGGAAGGCCACCTTCCGGGGTACCACCCGCCACAGGCTGGGGTTCTTGGCCAGGGTGAAGGGCAATTCCTTCCCCTCCACCCGGTCCTCCACCAGGAGCTTGGCGATGTTATACCCCGCCCCGGTGACATAGTAGTTGCTGCGCCCCTGGCGGCAGTTGATTTCAAAGGCCTTGAACTTCCCGTCCCGCTGGTCGTACTTGATGTCGAAGTTGGAGAAGCCGGTGTAGTGGATGTCCTCCAAAAAGCCCTTGAACTTCATGCACAGCGCTTCGTTCTCCTCGGTGAGGATCACCGCGTGGTTGCCGATGCCGTGGGGGGTGTGCTCCTCCAGGAGCACGTGGCCCAGGCACATGAGCTTTACCTTCCCGTTGCGGTCGGAGTAGCAGGTGAGCACCCGCATAAAGCTGTCGTCCCCGGGGACGAAGTCCTGGATAATCATGGTGTCGGGATACCCGGCGGCGTAGACCTTGTCCAGCACCTGTTCCAGGCTCTCCCGGTCGGGGCAGGTGAACACCTTCTCGTTGCCCGGGAAGGGGTGTGCCCAGTAGGCCACCCCGTTGGAGGGCTTACAGATGAAGGGGGGCTGGAAGGGCAGGGTGAAGTCGTGGCCCATGTCCCGGTGGTAGACGAAGGTGCCCGGGTGGTCGATGCCGTACTGGTCGCAGAGGCGGTAAAACTGGGCCTTGTCGGTGAGGCGGTTGATCTCCTCCCCGCTCACCGTGGCCACGATGCAGGGTTCCGGCAGGCTGTCCTTGTTCTCCGCCGCCAGCTTCACATAGCTGTCGCCGCAGCCGATGACCAAAATGGTCTTGCCGGGATGCTCCCCCACCACCGTGGCCACGTTTTGGCGAAAGCTCTCCGCGTCCTCATTGGTGGGGCAGGGGCGGTAGTCGATGATGTCCGAGCCGTAGGCGGGGCCGGAGGGGTAGTAGCCATAGGCAATGGACTTCACCCCATAGGCCTCGTGAAAGGCGCGGGCCACGCTGTATACATTGATATCCCCGCCGAACAGCAGGGGCTGGAAGCTGGCCATGAATGAGCCCTCCTCAGTGTTTCTATATTTTCATACCATTATGCGCCAGTTCCACCCTGGGCGCAACAGAAAGTTTTCGATCTTCGCTCCAAATTTGCATTTCCCCCATTTTCCAAGACAGAAAATGGGGGAGACGGGGCATGTTTATCCGCGGACCCTGCCCACCTGATACACGCCGTTGATCTGGTTGAGCTTGTTCATGATGGTGGTAATCTCGCTCTGGGTGCGCACCTCCACCACCACCCGGATTTTGGCATAACCGTCGGGCAGGGAGGCGGCGGAGAAGTTCAGGGCGTTGATCTTCCCTGACGCCAGCACGGCGGCGGCATCCATGGCCAGGCCAGGCCGGTCCTTGGCGATGAGCTCCACGGCGGTCTTGTAGGTGTTCTGGCTCTCGGCGTCCCAGCCTACGCTGACCCAGCGGTCCTTTTCCGCCGCCCGGTTCATGCCCAGCTGGGCGTTGGGGCAGTCCCGGCGGTGGACGGAGACCCCATAGCCCCGGGTGATGAAGCCCACAATGTCGTCCCCGGGCACCGGGGTGCAGCACTTGGCGAACTTCACCATGCACTCGGTCATGTCCGACACCACCACCCCGGAGACGGCGTGCTTATGCCCGCCGCCGCTCCTGGCCACCCCGGCGGCGTTGCTCACCGCCAGCTCGGCAAATTTCTTCTGCTGCTCCTCCTGCTGGGCGGCCCGCTCGGCGGCCAGGCGTTCCGCCTGCTGGCGGTCCTGGTGGACCAATTCCTCCCGGGTACGGTTGGCGCACTTCTGGGCGGAGGCCCCGCCATAGCCGATGGCGGCGTACATCTCTTCCAGGCTGTTGAAGCGCACCTTTTCCAGGATGTGGGGGAGCATGTGGTCGGAGGTGATGGCGGCGATGGAGAAGCCCAGGTGCTTGAGTTCATTCTCGAACATAGACCGCCCGGCGGCCACGTTTTCCTCCCGCTTCTCCCGCTTGAACCACTGGCGGATTTTGGAGCGGGCCTGGGTGCTCTTGGCCAGGTTCATCCAGTCCCGGCTGGGGCCCTTGGCGTTTTTGGAGGTGATGACCTCCACGATCTCCCCGGACTTGAGCTGGTAGTCAAAGCCCACGATGCGCCCGTTGACCTTGGCCCCGGTCATGGAGTTGCCCACGGCGGAGTGGATGGCATAGGCGAAGTCGATGGGGGTGGCCCCGGCGGGGAGGTTGATGACATCTGCGTTGGGGGTAAAGACGAACACCTCGTCGGCGAAGAGGTCCACCTTCAGGTTGCGGATATACTCCTCGGCGCCGGTGTCCTGCTGGGTCTCGATGAGGCGGCGGATCCAGGCAAAGGTCTCCTCGGTGCCCAGCTCCTTGCCCTTGAGGCCCTGTTTATACTTCCAGTGGGCGGCCACGCCATACTCCGCCATGTGGTGCATCTCCCAGGTGCGGATCTGCACCTCAAAGGGGATGCCCTCGCTGCCAATGACGGTGGTGTGGAGGGACTGGTAGCCGTTGGGCTTGGGGGTGCCGATATAGTCCTTGAACCGCCCTGGCACCACCTTATACATGTCGTGGATACAGCCCAAAACGCTGTAGCAGGAGGCGATATCGTCCACAATCACCCGGAAGGCGTAGAGGTCGAAAATCTCGCTGAGCTTCTTGTTCTGGGCATAGGTTTTCCGGTAGATGGAATAGACGTGCTTCACCCGGCCATAGACGGTGCAGTGGATGCCCTCCTTTGCCAGCCGGGTCTGGATGGAGGCCTGGATGCGCTCCATAAAGGCGGCGTTGGTCTCCGCCTGGCTTTGCAGCTCCTGGTCGATCTCCTGGTAGGCGATGGGGTCCAGGTATTTTAGGGAGAGGTCCTCCATCTCCCACTTCATCCGCTGCATCCCCAGCCGGTGGGCGATGGGGGCATAGATCTCCAAGGTCTCCAAGGATTTCTCCCGCTGCTTGCGCTCAGACTGGAACTCCAAGGTGCGGGTATTGTGGACTCGGTCGCAGATTTTGATGAGCACCACCCGCACGTCCTTGGGCATGGCCATGAGCATTTTCCGCAGGTTTTCCATCTGCTTCTCTTCCGTGGAGGTATACTTCACCCGGGTCAGCTTGGTGACCCCCTCCACCAGGTCTGCCACCGTGGGGGAGAACAGCCGGGCCACGTCCTCGTGGGTGGCGTCGGTGTCCTCAATGGTGTCGTGGAGCAGGGCGGCCATGATAGAGTCCGCGTCCAGCCCCAGCTCCGCCACCAGATGGGCCACCTCCATGGGGTGGGTGATATAGGGGGAGCCATCCTTGCGCAGCTGCCCCTCGTGGTGGCTCCGGGCGTATTCGTAGGCGGCCCGGACACGGGCCCGGTCCTCCGGGGTGGTGGATTTCATCTTCTCTTCCAGTTCTTCAAACCGCAGTTCCAAAGGCTCACGCACAGTCAAGGCCCCTCTCTGTTTGTATTGTGCCCCGGCGGCCTGCCGGGATAGGTTGGTTCTCATTGTGCCGGGAAACCGGCTTTAGGAAAAGACCCGGCTCTCCTGGGGCAGGGCCCCCCGCTCCCGCTCCGGGGTCTCCCCCCAGGCGATGCCTTGGAGCTTGCGGATGATGGGGGCCTGGAACAGGTCCACCTTCCCCTTCCCCCGGCGTTGGCGCAGGCGGATGTGAAGGCTGCCGTCTGTCCGCCCCTCCTGCTTCAAAAGGCCCAATTCCTCCATCACGTCCAGGCAAATCCGGGTGCGCAGGGCGGACTCTGGCAGGTCGGCCTCCTGGGCCACCTGCTGGGCCAGCCGGGTGGGGGTGGCGGTGACCTCCCCGTTGCGGTGGTAGAGGAAGCGCCACACCCCGGCGAACTCCTCCCGCTGGGGGATCATCCGCCGGGCCTGGGCGGGGGCGAGGCCCTCCCCCCGGCAAAAGCGCTCGTAGAGCTGCCCCTCCTGTTCCTGGGCCGCCGTCACCGTGGGGCGCAGGTCCACCAGGTGGAGCTGCACCGACCGGGAGCCGCGATACTCGTTGATCTGGGGGTAAAAGGCCACGTCGGCCCGGTCCCCCACCATCAGCCCCGACTGCTCCCGGGTGACGGAGAAAAAGATCATGTCCATGGTCTTGCCGTCCCGGGTGGCCCGCATCTTCAAGTGCCGGCCGCCCCCCACGTCAGACAGGCAGGTGACGGTTACCCCCATCAGGGCAAACACCGGCCGGGGGTTCCCGGCCCCGCAGGGCTCCAACAGGTCCAGCTGTTCCACGGCTTCCAGGGTGAGCACCCCGGCGCTTTCCAGCTCCCCGTCGATTTGGAGGGTGGGGACCATCTTCTCCCCCCCGGTATCCGCCCGGACCAGCTCTGTCATCCGCGCCCGGAAGGCCGCCACGTTCTCCTCCTTGATGGTGAAGCCCGCGGCCAGGGCGTGGCCGCCGTAGCCCTCCAACAGGTCCGCGCACTGCTCCAAGGCACAGAAGAGGTTCACCCCCCCATAGGAGCGGCAGGAGCCCTTCCCCTTGCCGTCCTCCTGGAGGCAGATCATCAGCACCGGGCAGGCGAAGCGCTCACTGAGCCGGGAGGCCACAATGCCCACCACCCCCTGGTGCCAGCGGTGGTCCGCCAACACCAGGCAGTCGTAGGTCTTGCCCTCGTCCAACTGTTCCAGGCACTGGGTAAAAATCTCCTGCTCCACCGCCTGGCGGTGGCGGTTGAGCTCACACAGCTCCACCGCCAGGGCCATGGCCTGGGCGCTGTCCTCGGTGAGCACCAGCTCCGCCGCCGTGGTGGCACGGCCCATGCGCCCGGCGGCGTTGATCCGGGGGGAGAGGCAGAAGCCGATGGCCGTGGCGTTTAGGGGGCGGTTCAGGGTCCCCGCCTCCTGCATCAGGGCCCGCAGGCCCCGGCGGCGGGTCTTTTTCAGGTGCCGCAGGCCCACCCGCACAATGGTGCGGTTTTCCCCCACCAGCTCCATCACGTCAGCCACGGTGCCCACGGCGGCCAGGTCGGCGTATTCCATAAACAGATTGTGGGCCCGGCTGGCGCCCCCCAGGGCCATCACCAGCTTCAGGGCCACCCCCACCCCCGCCAGGTTCTTGAAGGGGTAGGGGCAGTCCTTCCGGTGGGGGTCCACCACCGCCACGGCGGGGGGCAGGACTTCCTTGCACTCATGGTGGTCGGTGACGATCAGGTCCATGCCCAGCTGGGCGGCGTAGGCGGTTTCCTCCACGGCGGTGATGCCGCAGTCCACGGTAATCACCAGCCGGACCCCCTCCTGGGCCAATTTCTCCACCGCCCCCTGGTTCACCCCATAGCCCTCTTCCAGGCGGTTGGGGATGTAATAGATCACGTCCCCCCCCTGGCTGCGCAGGTAGTGGGTGAGCAGGGTGGTGGCGGTGATGCCGTCCACGTCGTAGTCGCCATACACAGCGATACGCTCCCCATTGCGCAGGGCCCGGGAGATGCGGGCCACGGCCAAGTCCATATCCTTCATCAGAAAGGGGTCCTGGAGCTGGCTCTCGGCGCAGGACAGCAGCGCCCGGGCCTCCTGGGCGGAGGTGACCCCCCGGGCGCACAATGCCGCCGCCACCAGGGCGGGGACACCCTCGCGGCGCAGCTTCTCATAGCTGCCTTCCGGCCTGCCTGTAAGGTTCCAGCGCTGATACTTCATGACTTGCCTTCCTCTGTTTGTGTTGATCTTATCTGTATATATCCCTGCAAGAGCTTATACAGTGATAAATCTTATCACAAAACCGCCCCTATCACAAGAGATAGCGGCGGTTTTTTTCTGGTTTTTTCTTCCTGGGGGCCAGGGGCCCTCATCCCCCGGTCCGGGCGGCGTAGTAGTCCCCCCGGAGCAGGGCGTTGTTCAGGTTGATGAGCCAGGCGATCTCTGCCCGGCGGTGGGCGTTGCCATCGTCGTCGCTGCTGCTGTCCCAATAGGTCTCCCCATCGTACCAGCTGCCGTCCTCGAAGAACACATAGCCTCCCTGGTCCCCCAAGGCGTCGTGGCCCACCAGGAAGGCCCCCTGGGTGTCCAGGCCGAAGAGGTTGGCCAGGGTGGGCAGGATATCCACGCTGCCGGTCACCTTCTCCACGTCCATAGGCTCCTGGCCCTGGGCGTAGATGAAAAACTCTGTGTGGCGGATGAGGTTCATGTTGTCCACGCCCTTCATCTCCATGATGAGGGCATCGTTTTGGAGGTAGTAGTTATAGTGGTCGGTGTAGAACACCACCACGGTGTCCTCCAAATGGCCGCTCTCTTCCAGCTTTTCCATGAGCGCCCCCACAAAGAGGTCTGTCTCCATGGCCCCCGCCACGGCGTTGGGGAAGAAGCCCTCCTGGTTCTTGGCAATCCTCTGGGCCTCCGGATGGGCCAGGTACACGGGGGTGTCGGGGCCGTAGTTGCCGTGGGGGGAGAAGGTGATTACGGTGGAGAAGAAGGGCTCCTCCTTCACCATCTCCTCAAAGCCGTTGATGAGGTAGCGGTCCATAGACGTCTCCTCCATGCCCATGTCCGCGCCGCTGGTGTAGCTCTCATACCCCAGGTTGGGATGGATGGCCCCCCGGCTGTAGATGTCCCCGCCGCTGTTGTGGAAGGAGCGGGCGGTGTACCCGGCACCGCCGAAGAGCTTGGGCAGGGCGTAGGGGAAGCTGTTGCGCTCGTAGACATAGGTGGGGATGCCCCCGGTGGCGGGGAGCAGGGAGGTGTGGACCTGGAACTCGGTGTTAAAGGTCCCGGCGGCGATGTAGGAGGGGGTGTAGTGTTTGTTGAAGCGGATGGACTGCTCCTTCACCCGGGAGAGGTTGGGCATGTAGTCCGGGTCCAGCATCCAGGTATCCAAGGCCTCCAACTGCACCAGGATGAGGTTTTTCCCGGCAAAGCGGCCGGTGAAGTCGTTGTCCTGCTCCGTCTTCTCATAGGCGCTGATGTACTGGTCAATCTGCTGCCGCTCCGCCGGGCTCACCCTCCCCCCGGGGAAGAACAGCAGCCAGAAGTCCCGCACGGAGTATTGATACACCCCGCTGAGCAGGACGCAGTTGGTGGTGTCGGTGAAGTTCTGGTAGGTCAGGGCGGGGAGGGTCTCCTCCTCCGTGCGCCAGATCACCTCGTCTACCGTGGGGTAGTAGTGGTGGCTGGTGTAGCCCACCAGCCCCACCCCCAGCAGGAATGCCGCCACGCCGCCCAGTACCGTCTCCCGGCGCAGCTTGGGGGGCACCACTTGGAGGAGGCGGCCGGAGGTCATCATCAGCAGCACCGTCACCGCGGCCCCCAGGACCACCCGCCAATCCAGGTGGATATAGGAGGCGTCAAAAAACTCGGCAGTCCCGGCGTATTTCAGCACAGAGAAGGAGAAGAAGCGGCCAAACATATTCATAAAGCCGCTGTGGGTGACGCAAATGCTCACAAAGGTCACCAGAGGCACACAGCGCACGAACCACTTGGGCACCGTGGGCAGGGCAAACACCAGGCCGGAGAAGATCAGCGCCCAGCCCAGGGTGAAGAGGCTGGCGGGCAGATAGCCCAGCCCCACCATCCCCGCGTCCCGGTAGGCCCCCCGGACGGCGAAGTCCAGGACCAGGTAGGCCAGGAAGAAGGGGATAATATATAGGTAGGGCAGGGGTCCGGGGACGGACCGGCTGTAGAGCTTGGCTTTGGCGAAACAGCGGCCAAAGGAGAGCCCCTGTTCCTTTCCCTCTGGTTTTGGGGTTTTATGAGACATAACTCGTTCCTTCTCTAACATCAAATCCCAGGCTTAGTACGCCATTTTCTGGCGCAGGTAGTCCTTCAATTCCGCGATGGGGATACGCACCTGATCCATGGTGTCCCGGTCCCGGACGGTGACGCAGTGGTCGGCCTCCTCGGTGTCGCTGCCCACGGTCTGGAAGTCCACGGTGACGCAGAAGGGGGTGCCGATCTCGTCCTGGCGGCGGTAGCGCTTGCCGATGGAGCCGGCGTCGTCATAGTCCACCATGAACTCCTTGGAAAGCTCTGCCTGAAGCGCCTGGGCCTTCTCCCCCAGCTTCTTGCTCAGGGGCAGCACGGCGCACTTGAAGGGGGCCAGGGCGGGGTGCAGGTGGAGCACGGTGCGGATGTCGTCCTTGCCGTTCTTGTCCTGCCCCACCACTTCCTCGTCGTAGGCGTCGATGAGGAAGGCCAGGGTCACCCGGTCCGCCCCCAGGGAGGGCTCGATGACGAAGGGGATGTAGTGCTCCCCGCTCTCCTGGTCGAAATAGGTCTGGTCCTTGCCGGAGGTGGTTTGATGGGCGGTGAGGTCGTAGCTGGTGCGGCTGGCCACGCCCCACAGCTCCCCCCAATCGGTGAAGGGGAAGGCGTATTCAAAGTCGGTGGTGGCGTTGGAGTAGTGGGAGAGCTCGGCGGCCTCGTGGTCCCGCAGGCGCAGGTTCTTCTCCTGCATCCCCAGCTCGTCCAGCCACTTTTTGCAAAAGTCCTTCCAATAGTTGAACCATTCCAGCTCCGTGCCGGGCTTGCAGAAGAATTCCAGCTCCATTTGCTCAAACTCCCGGGTGCGGAAGGTGAAGTTGCCGGGGGTGATCTCGTTGCGGAAGCTCTTGCCGATCTGGCACACGCCAAAGGGCAGCTTCTTCCGGGTGGTGCGCTGGACGTTCTGGAAGTTGACAAAAATACCCTGGGCGGTCTCCGGACGCAGGTACACGGTGTTCTTGGCGTCCTCGGTGACCCCCTGGAAGGTCTTGAACATCAGGTTAAACTGGCGGATATCCGTCCAGTTGTGCTTGCCGCAGGAGGGGCAGCAGATGTTGTGCTGGTCAATGAAGTCCTTCATCTCGCTCTGGGAGAGGGCGTCCACGGACTTGCCCAGGTCAAAGCTGTTGTCCTGGCACCACTCCTCAATGACCTTGTCCGCCCGGAAGCGCTCCTTGCACTCCTTGCAGTCCATCAGGGGGTCAGAAAAGCCCCCCACGTGGCCGGAGGCCACCCAAACCTGGGGGTTCATCAGGATGGCGGCGTCCAGCCCCACGTTGTAGGGGTTCTCCTGGACGAACTTCTTCCACCAGGCCTTTTTCACGTTGTTTTTCAGCTCCACACCCAGGGGGCCGTAGTCCCAGGTGTTGGCCAGGCCGCCGTAGATCTCGCTGCCGGGGAACACAAAGCCCCGGCCCTTGCACAGGGCAACGATCTTCTCCATGGTCTTTTCGCTGTTGGCTAGCATGTATATGATCTCCTCTCTCTCCGGCGCTGGGCCGGTTGTACACGATGGTAAACTATATATTGGGCCGCCGGGGACGGGTGCCTTGCCCTTGGCTTCATAGAGCCATAATAGATTTATTATATATAAATTTCACCCGCTGTCAAGGGCCCATCCTGAAAAACGCCCCTGACCCAAACTGGGTCAGGGGCTGTCTTTATCCAACGCCATCAAGCATACTGCCGGGCTGCTGCTCCGGCACCATCCCCGCCAGCCAGCTCCGGTATTCCGCCAAGTCCTGGTTCCAGCCCTGGTAGGCCGCCTCCCCCCGGCGGTCGGGGAGGTCGTAGTGGTCCAGCAGATAGGCCCCCAGCCAGTGGCTGACCTTCTGCATCCCCCAGTAGTTCACATGGTACATGTTGGCCATGTCCTGGCTATAGTCCAGGCCCAGGTCCTGGTACATCATGTTCACAAAGGGCACCCCCCAGTCCTGGGCGTAGCCCCCCACGGCGTTGACCATCTGCTGGCGGCCCAACTCGTCCTCCTCCGGGGTGGTGAAGGGCACGGCGGTGAGAAGGAGCTCCACCCCCTCCTCCCGGCACAGGTCCACAATCCGTTTCAAATACTCCACCGCCACCTCTGGCGGCTGGATGGTCTCCTGCTCCGGCACCACCGTCCAACCCGCATAGGGCTGGTAGGTGGAGAACAACAGCTCCGTGCCCTTGTGGCGCACCACCGGCTCCTGGACCTCCTCCTGGAAGAGCTCCTTCCAGCGGGTGTGGTAGGTTATCAGGTCGATGAGGTATTCCGGCTGCCGCTCCCGCTCCACCAGGTCGAAAATGGCCTGGTACTTGGGCAGGCCGAAGCGCATACAGTCCAGGTTGTAGTGGAGGGCGGCCTCTGTCTCATACAGGCAGTCCTGGACGATTTTGTAGATGTCCAGCACAATCACCTTGGGGGTCTGGAACCGCAGGGCCTCCTTCACCGCATAGTAGGTCATGGGCAGCACCTGGCTGTTCTGGGCAAAGTTGTTGGACACCAAGCCGTACTCCTCCCACAGCTCCAAGGGGGACACGGCGTTGAGCATGTGGGAGGAGCCCATAAAGAGCACGTCAATGGAGTGTTTCGGCTCGTCATACAGCCCGATGGCCGCCGCGGTATACTGGTTGCCCCGCAT